>JBMLMS010000228.1:0-16266 GCA_049243925.1 Pirellulales bacterium | reverse complement strand
CCTCGATCGCCTCGCCGATCGGCAAGGTGAAGCTCGTCGACAAGCCCGACGGCACGAAGAACGTGTACGTGCCCTTCAAGCAGTATCTGGCCAAGGATGTGGCGCGGGCCTGCGAGCTCGCGCATGCCTTCGAGACGAAGCTCATCCGCGGCTTCTCGTTTTATCCGCCGAAGGGGGCGAAGCCGGAGGCGTATCTCGAGGAGGCAGCCGACCGGCTCGGACAGATCGCCGAGGCCTGCCACCGCTCCGATCTCACGTTTGGGCTCGAGGTGGAGGCCAATCTCGTGGGGCAGACAGGCACGCTCCTGGCTGAAATCCACCGCCGGGTGAACCACCCCGCCCTCGTGCTCGTGTTCGACGCGGCCAACCTCACTGTGCAGGGCTTTTCGACCGCGGAGGTGTATCGCGAGTGGGAGGCGATGAAGTCCGGGCTCGGCTGGGTGCACATCAAGGACTACCGCAAGGTGTCGGGCAAGGCCCGTGGCAAGCACGTCGATGAGCACATGCTCGCGAACTTCGTGCCCGCCGACATCGGCGCGGGCGGCCACGACAAGATCCTCGCCGACCTGAAGACGATGCTGCCGAGCCTCTCGAAGAAGCTCGAACGGCGCGGGATTCCGGGCGTGTTTCTCGATCTCGAGCCGCACGTCCGCGGGGGCGGCCAGTTTGGCGGCACGAGCGGCCCGGATGGCATGGGGATCGCGCTGCGGAGCCTGTGCCGCGTCCTCGACCGGGTGAAGGTCGCCTATCATCTCAGGGATTTCGACGATCTTCTCGCGGCCCGAGGCCTGTAAGCGGCGGAGCGTATGAGCGACGAAGCGGAGCGGACCGAGCCGGGCAGCTACTTCGTCGCCAACTACCCGCCGTTTTCGCGGTGGCACGCCGAGGCTGTGCCGGACGTGCTCGCGGCCTTCGCGGCCCCACCCACGTCGGCGGCGCTCGGCCTCTACCTGCACGTGCCGTTCTGCCGGAAGCGGTGCAAGTTTTGCTACTTCCGCGTCTACACCGACGTGGCGGCGCACGACGTGGAGCGATATTCGCAGGCGCTCGGCCGTGAGGCGGAGCTTGCGGCAGCCCAGCCGGCGGTCGCGGGCCGCATGCTCAAGTATGTGTACTTCGGCGGCGGCACGCCGTCGTTTCTCTCCGTGAAGCAGCTCGAACGCCTCGTAGAGCGGGTGCACAAGAGCTTCGGCTGGGACGCCGCCGAGGAGGTGACGTTCGAATGCGAGCCGGGCACGCTCTCCGAGGCGAAGGTGCGGGCACTCAAGGATCTGGGGATGACCCGGATCTCGCTCGGGGTTGAGAACTTCGACGATGCGATCCTGGAGGCGAACGGCCGGGCACATCTGTCGGCCGAGATCGAGCGGGCCTGGGGCTGGATCAAGAACGCGGGCTTCCCGAACACGAACGTCGACCTGATCGCCGGCATGGTGGGTGAAACCGACGACTCATGGCGGCGGACGATCGAGAAGACGCTCACGCTCGAGCCCGATAGCCTGACGATCTATCAGATGGAGCTGCCCCCCAACACGGTGTTCGTGCACGACGCCAAGGAGACCGGGGCCGCGACGGCCGTCGCTGACTGGTCCACGAAGCGCCGCTGGGTGAATGAAGCATTCGATCTCTTTCTCGCGCACGGCTACGCGATCTCGAGCGGCTACACGCTCGTGCGCGATCCTGAGCGGGTGCACTTTCGCTACCGCGACATGCTCTGGGAAGGCAGCGATCTCGTGGCGCTCGGGGTGGCGAGCTTCGGGCATCTCTCCGGCGTGCACTACCAGAACGCCACACACTGGGACGACTACCTCGGCGCCGTCGAGGCCGGGAGGCTGCCGATCGCCCGCGGGCTCGTGCCATCAAGCCGCGACCTCGTGCTGCGCGAGGTGGTGCTCGGGCTCAAGCGTGGCAGCCTCGACGTCGGTCGGCTGGCTGCAAAGTACGACATCGACCCACTCGTGGAGTGGGGGCCGGTGTGGAAGTCGCTCGCGGCCGACGGCTGGCTGGAGGCCGTCCGGCCGCGGCCGGTCCTCACGCGGGCCGGCCTGCTTCGCGTGGACGCGCTGCTGCACCGATTTTTCGAGTGACAGACGGGCTTGGTTTCGCCCACACTAGGGCCAGCCGCCTCCAAGCCTCCGGCGGCCGGCCTACAGTACAGGCTCTGGAGGCACTCCGCGTGGCACCCACCCAGGCACCTTTGAATCCGACGTCGTTCAACTCATCCGGCCATCCGTCGCCTGCGGCGGCGCCCGTCGCCCGGCCGGGCCTGTCATGCCCACCAACGCGGCAGATGCGCGACCGGCTGCGGGCGCTCGCTTCTGACCTCGTGAGCTCGTGGCGAGCGGGCGTGATGCCATCTTCCGCGAAGACGGCGGCCGGGCTCCGCCGAGAGGCAGAGACCCTCGTTGCCCGGGCGGGAGGCCTGCCCGAACTCGTCGGATGGACGATGGTCACGATCGTTTCCGAGTATTGGCGTGAGCGGCTCGCCACGGGCGGCAGCGGCCGTCGCTTGCTGCTCTTGCCGGACTGTCCGGCGGCCCCGGCTGCGGCCGACGGCGGCAACGCGCCGAAGGTCTGCGGGCCGTCGTGCTCGATCGGCACGATCTGGTCGGCAGCTCGAGAGAGTGGCTGGGTGGTCGAGTCGACGGAGCGGGCCGTGCCGGCCATCGGCGCCCTGCTCACCGGCCAATACGACGGGATCCTCGGCGTGGCGAAGCTGTCGCATCTCGAAAAAGCCTTCGCCATGCTGCCTGCCTTCTCGCTGCCGATCGCCGCGGTGCCGTACGACGTGGCCGCGGCCGCCGGGGCGAGCGGCAAGTCGTGCAGCGAAATTCAAGCGGCGGCGGCACTCGACGTGGAGTGGGTGCTGGGGCTGCTCGGCGTCGCCGGCGGTGCCGCGGCTCCGGTCGGTGACTACCTGCCGCTCTTGCGAGAAGCTGCCGAGATGTTTTCGGGCCCGGCGCTCGCCGATCTGGCCGAGCGGTGTGGCAGCCCGGGCGCCTTCGGGCCGGTGTCCACGCCGGGCTCCAGTGCCTGGCAGCCGCTCGATGCCACGGCGGCGATGTCGGGCGAGTATCTCACCAGAGGCGGGAAGTTTCTGCGGCCGTTCATCGCCCTTGCGGCCTTCGATGCCGTGCAGGCCGATCGGTCTGGGTCGGCGCGGCAGTCGGCGGCCGTGCGCGAGGCCGTGAAGGCAGTGGCCGTGGCGATCGAGATCTTCCACAAGGCGTCGCTGATTCACGACGACATCGAAGACGCCGACACGATGCGGTATGGCCGCCCGACGCTCCATCTCGACCACGGGGTGCCGTCGGCCATCAATGCGGGCGACTACCTGCTCGGGCTCGGCTACAGGATCGTGGCGACGCTCCCTGGGGTCGATGCCGCCACGCAGCGGGATCTCGTGGCCCTGTTGGCCGACGCGCACGTGCGGCTGGCCCGCGGCCAAGGTGCCGAACTGTGGTGGCGTGATGCGTCGGACAAGCGGCTCACTCCGGCTGCCGCGCTCGAGATTTATGGCCTCAAGACGTCGCCGGCGTTCGAGGCAGCGGTGGCGATGGGAATCCGGCTGGCAGGCGTGCAGCCCGAGGCGGCCGGCGCGATTGCCCGCTATTCCCTGCACGTGGGCACCGGCTTTCAGGTGCTCAACGACCTCAAAGACTGGTGCGGCGATCTCGAAAATGATCGTCAAGCAGCTGGAGACTTGCTCGGCGGGCGGCCCACTGTGATGTGGGCCTTGGCGCTCGAGCGGTTGTCCGGGGCTGCGATGGATCGGCTGGCCGCGCTGGCCGGTGAGGCTGCCGGCGCCGCCGATCAGGCGCAGGTGACGAAAGCCCTCGAAGCGGCCCGGGAGGTCTATCAGCAGGCCGACGTGTTCGTGCGGGCCGCCGCGATCGTGGAGGAACAACGCCGCCTGGCTGCGGAGGCGGCCGCCACGTGTGGCACGGGCCGGCTGCGCGACGTGCTCGAGTTTTTGCTCGATCTCGCGGTGCCGGAGCAGGCCGCTGCACAGTATGGAGGCCTCCCGGATCAGGGGCGGGCTCCGCATGCGGGCCAGTGACCGGGGTGGAGCGGAGGCCGGGGCTGAGGGCTCTGACGACGAGGCCCGGGCGCTGCGACTCGTATCGCGGTTCTATGAGCCGACCGAGGAGTTTGCCCGGCTCTGCTCCGTGAAGGGTTCAGCGCTGCCGCCGCCATTCGCCGAGCTTCTCGATCACGCCAGCCACATGACGGTGGCGATGGAGCGGTTTTACGGCGGACCGGTCAGCGTCGCAGTTTTGGCGGTTCACGACGCCAGTGGGGCGGCGGCGGATGGTCGAGACTGGTATGAGCGGGAGATTCTCCTGCGGGCGGCGAATGGGCAGGTGGTGCAACATGGGATCGTGCGAATCGATTTGACGAGAGTGTCTGCCGAAGTGGCCGTCCAGATCCGCGCCGGCCGGGTGCCGCTCGGCCGCGTGCTGATCGCGGCCGGAATGTTGCTTGAAGTGCAGCGTGTGGGCCTGCTCCGGGTCGAGAGTGGCCCGCGGTTGCGGGCTGCGTTTGGCCCTGAAGATCCGGGCCCGGGCACGGCGTGCCAGACGTTCGGGCGAGTGGCGGAGATCGCGCTCGATGGCGTGCCTGCGGTCGAGTTGCTCGAAATCGTCGCTCCTGGGCCTTTACCGAAAGTGTTGCCGTAAAGGTGTTTGCGGCGAGCGAGGCGATATTGACTCACTGCGCAAGATGGCTGTAGAGTCAGGTATCGGGCAAGGATGGCAAGCAGGGCAGCGGTCAATCGGAGCTGGATGCTCCGGACGCTTCCCCCCCGAAGCTTGGTTCCTTTCGGACGGCAACAAGGAGGCCTCAATGCAGAAGACCGTGTACACGACTGGCGAAGCCGCCAAGATTTGCAAGGTGAGTCAGCAGACGATCATTCGCTGCTTCGACTCGGGACAGTTGAAGGGATTTCGGGTTCCGGGCAGCCGCTTCCGGCGGATTCCCCGTGACCAGCTGTTCCTGTTCATGCGGGACAATGGCATTCCCACCGACGCGCTCGAGAGCGGCCGGCGGAAGATTCTCGTGGTCGACGACGACCAGGATCTCGTCGAGCTGATCACCGACGTGCTCGAGCGTGACGGTCGCTTCGAGACGCGAAGCGTGAACAACGGCTTCGACGCCGGCATGATGGTCAAGGACTACCGTCCCGACCTGATCGTGCTCGACGTGATGCTGCCCGACATCAACGGCAAGGAAGTCTGCCAGCGGGTGCGCAGCGACTCCACCATGGACGAGGTGCGGATCATCTGCATCTCGGGCATGTGCGAGCCCGACAAGATCGAAGATCTCAAGGCCTCCGGGGCCAACGAGTTTCTCCAGAAGCCGTTCGAGGCCGAGGTGCTCGTCGACCGGATCTGCGGGCTGCTCGACATCGAGTCGGTGGCCGCGGGTTCCTGACGGTCCGACGGGCTCGCCCCGGCGAGAGATGCTCACGGAGTTTCAAGGTGTCGCAGGATTCTGGTGCGTGGCTCGTGGTTCGTCCGCGGTCGCTCACGCCGGTGTCGTGCGAGCCGGTAGCAATGCCGGTCCCTCGCCAGGCCTGTCTGGGCCTGGCGAGGGCCGTGCTTGCCGACACCGACGATGCCGGCCACTGGCGTGCGCTCGTCGGAGATGATGCGGCCGTGTCGGCCTGGTTGTCGACGGTCGAACCTGGGGAGTCGTGGAGCGGTCAGCCCGCGCGTGGCCCGTCGCGGGTGCTGTTGCGGCGTGTGGCCGATGATCTTGTCGTGGGAGCGGCTCCCGCAGGCGTTCGGGTGGCGGCCGTGTCGGTGGTGGCAGGGCCATCGGCCGAGGCGCTCTTGCTCACCGAAGCGATCGGGCGGATGCAGGCATTCGCACGGCTCGATGCGGAGTTTGCGGAGTCGCTGCATGCGGCCCGGCTCGAAGCCGCCCGTGAGTTGGCCTACGGGGCCGGGCACGAGATCAATAATCCGCTCGCCAACATCGCCACCCGTGCGCAGTCGCTTTTGATCGGTGAGCGGGATACCGAACGCAGACGGCGGCTGGCGACGATCGTCGACCAGTCGTTTCGGGCCCGCGACATGATCGGCGGCCTGATGCTCTTCGCCCGGCCGCCGAAGGCAGCGCCCGGCGAAGTCGATCTCGACACGCTGCTCGCCGCAGTGATGGAGGCTGTGGCCCCGCTGGCTGGGTCGCGTCGGGTGCGACTGGAGGCGCGCGGCGCGGCTGCGTTGACCGTGATCGTCGACCGAGGTCAGGTGGAGGAGGCGTTGCGGGCGATCGTCACCAATGCCGTGGAGGCGGCCGTGGATGGGGGCAGTGTCGTGGTCGCTCCCGGCGTGGTCGTCGGCGATCCCGCATGGTGCGACGTGGCGATCATCGATGACGGTGCCGGAATGGACGACGCGACGATCCAGCGGGCGTTCGATCCGTTTTTCAGCGGCCGTGAGGCCGGCCGGGGCGCGGGGCTCGGGCTGTCGAAGGCGTGGCGGTTTATCGAGGCGAGCGGCGGGAGCGTCGTGTTGTCGTCGCGGGTGGGGGTCGGCACGACGGTGACCGTGCGGCTGCCGCAAGGCTTGCCCGGCAAGGTTTCGCCAGGGCGCCCTGTTTGACACGCCCCCGGATTCGCCCTGCGCTGCCCTTGTCGGTGTTTCCGGCTTTCTCTATCCTCCCACCCACTCAGTGTCGGGCTCATGGTCGAGCCCGGTTCGTTTGGAGCATGGATGCCCCTATGAGCTACGAAGGATCGTCCGTTCAAGCGCGGGCGCGGGTGCCCGCATGGCAGCAGGGCGAGGGTGACGTCGATTCTGCCGCGGCCGCGATTCCCGCAGCGGGCGTGGTGCGGGCCGGAGTGGCCCGTGCTCGTGAACGCCGTGCCGCGGTACGCGAGGTGCTGCAACTATCCGGCCAGCCAAGCCCGGTGGATTCGGCCGATCGCGAAGCCGATCTCGCCGCCGACGCCGCATGCCGCACGAGCCAGTGGCTTGCCGAGCGCCAGTCGATCGACGGCCATTGGCGTGGGCCGCTCGAGGGCGACACGATCCTCGAGAGCGAATACCTCCTGATACTGGCCTGGGCAGGCCGAACGGCTGATCCACACGCGCCGGGCGCGTGCCGCCGGATCCTTGCCGAGCAGCTTCCGACGGGGGGCTGGGCCATTCACCCGGGCGGGCCCGTCGACGTGAGCGCGAGCGTGAAGGCGTATCTCGCGCTCAAAATCTTCGGGCACGACCCGCAGAGCGAGCCCCTCGTGCGTGCTCGGGCTGCGATTGTGGCTGCCGGTGGACCGTGGGCCGTCAACAGTTTCACGAAGTTTTATCTCGCGCTCCTTGGACAGGTGCCATACTCCGCGTGTCCGGCGGTGCCGCCAGAAATGGTGCTCTTGCCGAGCTGGTTTCCCGTGAATCTCGATCGGGTTTCGGCGTGGTCGCGCACGATGATCGTGCCGCTGTCGCTGATGTGGGCCTTCAAGCCGGTGCGCCAGCTGCCGGCAGGCCGGGGCATCGCGGAGCTGTTTTCCCGACAGGATCGCGGCCGCTGCCCGCCGGCGAGCGCTGGCGATGTCTGGGCGCGGTTCTTCCGCGCCGTCGACCGCGTGGTGAAGGCCTGCGAAGCGCTCGGCCTGCGTCCGCTCCGCAGCCGGGCGGTGATGGCCTGCCGGCGCTGGATGCTCGAACGATTTGCCGACAGCGACGGCCTGGGGGCGATCTTTCCACCGATCGTGTGGAGCATCGTGGCGCTCAAGTCGCTGGGCTGTGAAGACGACTCGCCGGAGGTGCAGGAGTGCTGGCGGCAACTCGAGCGGCTGGTCGAGCCCCAGCCCGACGGCACCACGCGGCTCGAGCCCTGTCGATCTCCGGTGTGGGACACCGCCATTTGCGTCAGGGCGCTTTCCGATGCGGCCGTGGCCGCCGCAGCGAACGGCACACCGAGGCATGAGCTCGATGGGGCGCGGACTGTCGCGGCTGTCGACTGGCTCCTCGATCGGGAGGTGCTCTCGCCGGGCGACTGGTCTCAGTCGGCCGGGGCGACGGCGCCGTCGGGCTGGTGTTTTCAGTATGCCAATCGGTTTTATCCCGATGTCGACGACACGGCGATGGTGGTGATCGCCCTGGCCACATGGCGGACATCGTTCGGCATGGATCAGGCCCGGAGTGTCGAGGGCTCACGACGACTCGGCCGCGTCGAGGCCGCCTTGGCCAGAGCCACTCGCTGGCTCGAAGCGATGCAGAATTCCGACGGCGGCTGGGGAGCCTTCGATCGTGACAACGACTGCGAACTGCTCTGCAAGGTGCCTTTTGCTGACCACAATGCGATGATCGATCCGAGTTCGCCCGACCTCGCCGGCCGTGTGCTCGAGGCGTTCGGCAAGCTCGGTCTGCAAACCGGTCATCCGGCTGTGGACCGCGGCGTGGCCTACCTACGCGGTGTGCAGCGGGCCGACGGCTCGTGGTTTGGCCGCTGGGGTGTGAACTATGTCTACGGCACATGGCAGGCCATCGAAGGGCTGCGGGCGGTCGGCCTGTCGACGGAGGATCCGGCCGTCTCGTGCGGCGCCGACTGGCTCGCCTGCCATCAGCAGCCGTGCGGCGGCTGGGGCGAGACCTGCGAGAGCTATGCCGACGAACGGCTTGCCGGCGTGGGCGTGCCGACGCCTTCGCAGACGGCCTGGGCGATCGCCGGGCTCGTGGCGGCTGGGCGGGCGCATGGCCGTGAAGCCCGACGCGGCGTGCAGTGGCTCGTGACGCGGCAGGCCGAGGACGGCGGCTGGGACGAACAAGCTTTCACGGGCACCGGCTTTCCGAAGGTTTTTTATCTCCGTTATCACTACTATCCGATCTACTTCCCGCTCATGTCCCTCGCCCGATGGTCGGTCGCGCGGCGAGCGGGTGCGGAGATCGGCATCGCACGGGAGCGTGTGGCATGAGTGTTCCCGTCGGGCAAATGATCGCGGTGCTCCGGCACGTGGCCGTGCAGCGGTTGCGGGGCAACCCGCGCTACCCGCTCGTGCTGATGCTCGAGCCGTTGTTTCGGTGCAACCTGGCCTGTGGCGGCTGCGGCAAGATTCAGCATCCCACGGAGATCCTGCGCTCGCACCTCACGCCCGAGCAGTGCTTCAACGCCGTCGACGAGTGCGACGCGCCGGTCGTGTCGATCCCCGGGGGAGAACCGCTCCTGCATCCGCAAATCGAGCAGATCGTGGCCGGCATCGTGGCCCGGAAAAAGTATCTCTATCTCTGCACGAATGCCCTGAAGCTCGAGGAGATGCTCCCGCACTTCACGCCGTCGCCATATCTCGCCTTCTCGGTGCATCTCGACGGCCCGCGTGAGGAACATGACCACGCGGTGTGCCGTGAGGGCGTGTACGACATGGCTGTGTCGGCGATTCGTGCGGCGCGCAAGGCCGGGTTTCGCGTCACCACCAACTCCACGCTCTTCTCGGATGCCGACCCGGCCCGCTATCGGCGGTTCTTCGACGAGGTGATGGCCTTGGGCGTCGAGGGAATGATGATCTCGCCCGGGTATTCGTATGCCAAGGCTCCCGATCAGGAGCACTTTTTGCGTCGGCAACGGAGCCAGTCGCTCTTTCAGCGGATTCTGGCCGACGCGCCGTCCCGCTGGAAGTTCAACCAGTCGCCGGTGTTTCTCGAGTTTCTCAAAGGTGCATGGGATCTCGAATGCCGTCCGTGGGGAACGCCGACCTACAACCTCTTCGGCTGGCAAAAACCTTGTTATCTGCTCGACGAAGGCCATGCCAAGACCTTCCGTGAACTGATGGAAGAGACCGATTGGGATGCCTACGGTCGGGCCAGCGGCAACGCGAAGTGTCAGGACTGCATGGTGCATTGCGGCTACGAGCCCGCGGCGGTCGAGGCGACGTTTGGTTCGCTCGGTGGCTTGCTGGCGACGGCCCGGCTCATGTTCTTCGGGCCGCCGCGGCGGAAGCAGGCCGACGATCCGCGGCCCTCCCCTGCCCCGGCGCTCCGGGTCCAATCAAACGGTCTGCCTGCCCTGCCGGTGATCGACCGGGTCGCGTAGCCGGCCGTCAGCCGCGTGCGATGTGGGCCGCTTCGAGGGCCGCGCCCCGCGCGCCGGCGGTGTCGCCGTTAGGGATCACGTGCAGGCGAATGCCCTCCTGCTCGGCCCGCTGGGGAGGCATGCCGGCTCGAATTTCGTCGAGAAACCAACGTTGGAACTCCGGCGATGCCTCGAGGGCGCCTCCGCCGACGATGAGCGCGTCGGGGTCGAAGACGTTGATCATCTCGTCGAAGAAGAGCCCCAGGGCCCGCGCCTGCACCTGGAAGATGGCACGGCACATGGGATCACCACCGACGGCGAGCCCGCGCACCTGTTTCGCAGCCTCGGCCGGATCGAGCCCGGCAAGCGTGTGGCCCGGGTGCTTGGCCAGGAAAAAGGGCAGCAGCGTGCGGCGGATGGCCGTGAGCGAGCAGAGCGATTCGAGGTCGCCGGTGCGGCCGCAGTTGCAGTCCGGCGTGATGCCCTCGATGCCGGGAATCGACTGCCAGGGAATGAGCACGTGCCCGAGTTCTCCGCCGAAGCCGTTGCGGCCGGTGACCACGTGCCCGGCGGCGATGACGCCACCCCCGAGCCCCGTGCCGATGATCGCCGACACGCTCGTGGCCCGGTTGTCGGAGCCAAAGATCGACACATGGCCCCAGAGGGCGGCGGCGTTGCCGTCGTTGAGATACACCACCGGCCTGCCGAGCTTTTGCTCCACACCGCCACGGATGTCGAAGCCGGCCCAGGCCGGATGCACGAAGTTCGTCGATCCCCGGCGGCTCAACACTCCGGCCGCCGTCGCCGGCCCCGGGGTATCGAGCCCGATGGCGACGACGTGCGCAAGGTTGATGCCGGCCCGATCGGCCGCCATGGAGAGCCCGTCGGCGATCTGGGCCAGGCACACATCGGGTCCGTCCACGCTTCGGGCGGGGTGTTCGCACAGGCCGTCGAGGCGAAAGTGACCAGTCTCGTCGAGAAACGTGTAGTTGATCGCCGTGCCGCCGAGATCGATCCCTGCGACCAGTCGCATCGCCATCATGACAAACCCCCGGACAACGTCAGAGCAACTTAGGACGGAGTGGATGCAGCGTGTTCGAGCAGGCCCTTGCGGACGCGGCTCGTGATCGTGTGCAGCCCGCGGGCCCGCATCATGCCGAGCACATCGGCAAGACCCATGCGTTCCAAGATGTCGTCACCGAGCGCCGCGGCCTCGGCGAGCGGCCGGCCGGCGACCGCCTCGGCGAGAATCGCCACGAAGCCCTTCACGGTGGGGGCTTCGGGAGCCACCTCGGCGACGAGTCGTGCCCTGCCGTCGTCGGCTTCCATCCAGAGAAAGACCGGCGTCTGGCACTCGTGCACCCGGCGGTCTTCGGCAGCCTTGCGGGCCTGGTATTCGGCCGTCAGCGGAGGGAGGCCCTTCGCAAAATCGACCAGCAGTTCGAGTTTTTCACGGCCATCGAGGTCGGCAAACTCCGCGATCACCGAGTCGAGGCGTTCTTGCACGCTGGGCATGGGGGCGATGAGCTCAGGCGGAGACAGCGGCAAAGTGGCCAGGTTCGGCACCCTTTGCGATCGGCACGCGAACGCAATTCCCCCATTCGAGCCACGAGCCGTCATAGTTCTTCACGTTGCCGAAGCCGAGCAGGTAGGTCAGCACGAACCACGTCAGGCTCGACCGCTCGCCGATCCGGCAGTAGGCGATCGTCGGCGACCGCCGCTTCATCTTCAGCTCCTTGATGTAGAGCTTTTCGAGTTCTTTCACCGATTTGAAGGTGCCGTCATCGTTGCAGTTCATCGGCCAGGGCACGTTCACGGCCCCCGGCACGTGCCCGCCGCGGCAGGCGCCTTCGTTGGGATAGTCGGGCATGTGCATCCGTTCGCCGCGATATTCTTCGGGGCTGCGGACGTCGAGCAGTTGCTTGCCGGCCTTGCAGTGCTTGAGCACTTCGTCGCGCAGGGCCCGGATCGAGTGGTCTTGCTCGGATGCGGTGTAGTGGGCGTGTGGATAGCTCACCCGCTCGCTCGACCACGGCCGGCCGTCGAGCTCCCACTTTTTGCGGCCGCCGTTCATGATCCGGCAGTCCTTGTGGCCATAGAGCTTGAACACCCAGAAGGCGTAGCAGGCCCACCAATTGTTCTTGTCGCCGTAGAACACGACCGTCGTGTCGTTGGAAATGCCCCGCTCGGCACAGAGTTTTTCGAAGGCGGCCTTGTCGATGTAGTCGCGGCAGGTGGGGTCTTGGAGATCGGTGATCCAGTCGATCTCGACCGCTCCCGGCACGTGCCCCTGCACGTACAGTGCCCGGTCTTCGTCGGATTCCACGATCCGCACCGTGGGGTCGTGCAGGTGTCCTGCCACCCATTCGGTGGAAACCAGCACGTCGGGATTGGCGTACTCAGCCATGGCGAGCGGCTCCTGTATACTCGTCTCTAGTCGCGTTCAGCGGAATCGTAGACCACGCAGGCACCCCGTGCAACGAGGTGCCGCGGCGTCCGATGCGGGATTGCTTCCCGTCTTCGCCCGCTCGACGGACATGTGTTTCTGTTCCGCGCACGGAGTGCAATGCATCGCATGGGTCCCGCCTTCATCTATCAGATCACCGAGCTCAACAAGAAGTTCGGCCAGCGAGAACTTCTCAAGAACATCAATCTCGCGTTCTACCCGGGGGCGAAGATCGGCCTGCTCGGCCGCAACGGCGCCGGCAAAAGCACGCTCATGAAGATCATGGCGGGCATCGACAAGGAGTATGACGGCGAGACGCGCCTGGCCGACGGCTACACCGCGGGCTATCTGGAGCAGGAGCCGAAGCTCGATCCGACGAAGACGGTGTTCGAAAACGTGATGGACGCCGTGGACCATTCCCGCGCCGTCTTACGCCGCTTCGAGGAGATCAATGCCCGGCTCGGGGAGCCGCTCGACGACAAGGAGATGGAGAAGCTCCTTGCCGAGCAGGCCAC
This sequence comes from Pirellulales bacterium, assembly GCA_049243925.1. Taxonomy (GTDB): domain Bacteria; phylum Planctomycetota; class Planctomycetia; order Pirellulales; family UBA1268; genus RGVT01. Next base: position 3,294 of record JBMLMS010000228.1, on the reverse strand, counting down.
GGTGCAAGACGAGATCGACGCCAAGAATCTCTGGGATCTCGACCGGCAGGTGGAGATCGCCATGGACGCGATGAACCTGCCGCCGGGCGACTGGTCTGTGGCAAACCTCTCGGGCGGCGAGCGGCGGCGTGTGGCGCTCTGCAAGCTCCTGCTCGAAAAGCCCGACCTCCTACTCCTCGACGAGCCGACGAATCATCTCGACGCCGAGAGCGTCGACTGGCTCGAGCGGCATCTCGCTGAGTACACGGGCACAGTGGTGGCCGTGACGCACGACCGCTACTTCCTCGACAACGTCGCCAAGTGGATTCTCGAGGTGGACCACGGCCGTGGCATCCCATTCGAGGGCAATTACACGTCGTGGCTCGAGCAGAAGAAGGCACGCCTGGAGATGGAGGAGAAGCAGGCGAGCACTCGGCAGAAGACGCTCGACAAGGAGCTCGAGTGGATTCGGATGAGCCCCAAGGCACGGCAGGCCAAGAGCAAGGCCCGCGTTTCGGCATATGAAAAACTTGCCGCCGAGCAGGCGGCGGCCCGCGATTCGGAGATCGAAATCTTCATTCCGGCGAGCCGGTCGCTCGGTGACCAGGTGATCGACGTCGACAACATCTCGAAGGCGTTCGGCGACAAAGTGCTCTTCGAGAACCTGTCGTTCAAGCTGCCGCCGGGTGGCATCGTGGGCATCATCGGGCCCAACGGCGCCGGTAAGACGACGCTCTTTCGCATGCTCGTGGGCCAAGAGAAGCCCGATTCCGGCACGATCAAGGTGGGAGCGACCGTCGACATCGGCTATGTGGATCAGAATCGCGACGCGCTCGATCCCAACAAGACTGTGTTCGAGGAGATCTCTGGCGGCCACGACACGATCGAACTCGGCAAGCGCACGGTCAATGCCCGCAGCTACGTGGCGAAGTTCAACTTCATGGGGCCCGACCAGCAGAAGAAGGTGGGCACGCTTTCAGGCGGTGAACGCAACCGTGTGCACCTGGCGAAGCTGCTCCGTGGCGGGGCGAACCTGCTTCTCCTCGACGAGCCGACGAATGACCTCGACGTCGACACGCTGCGGTCGCTCGAAGAGGGCATTTCGAGCTTCGCCGGTTCGGTCGTCGTGATCACGCACGATCGCTGGTTCCTCGATCGCCTCGCCACGCACATCATCGCCTTCGAGGGCGACGGCTACGTGCACGTGTGCGAGGGCAACTTCGAGGTCTACGAGCGGGGCCGTAAGGAGCGGCTGGGCGTCGCCGCCGACGAGCCGCATCGCTTCCGCCACAAGAAGCTGCAGCACTAGCTTCACGCGAAACATCGGCATCCTGCCGATTTTCGCGTGCGCGGCTGCGGGGGCAAGCCAAGGTTGCCCCGAGCCGCGATGGCTCGCCATCCAGGCGAGCTTGCCTCACGCGAAACATCGGCATCCTGCCGATTTTCGCTTGGCCCGGCGATGGCAACGCCAAGGGTTGCCATGCCGGGCGATGGCTCGCCCTCCAGGCGAGCCTCCTGTTGTAGGACAGGCTTCAGCTTGTTGCGAAACCACCAGCGGTAGTCGCTCGCATGTCTTGCCCCTCGAAGGCCTCTTGCTCGTTTCCTTCCTAGGAGGCCTTGATCATGCACGATCCTGTTGAGCATCCCCGGCACGCTTCGAGCGTTCCACTGCGACCCTCGCCGACCGCGCCTCGGCTGCTCGACCGCGTCCGCGACGCCATCCGGGTGCGGCACTTATCGCGGAACACGGAGCGGGCCTATGTGCACTGGGTGAAACGATTCATCGTCTTTCACGGCCGTCGGCATCCGGATGCGATGGGAGAGGCTGACGTACAGGCGTTTCTCACGAGCCTCGCCGTGCACGATCATGTCGCCGCATCGACGCAAAACCAGGCCTTGGCTGCCCTGCTTTTCCTCTACGACCATGTGCTCCGGCGCCCGCTCGACCAGATGGAGGGCATCGTGCGCGCCCGTCGGCCCAAGCGCCTGCCCGTCGTGCTGACACGATCCGAGGTCAGCCTCGTGCTCGACGGGCTCACGGGCCGAACCTGGATCGTGGGCCTGCTGCTCTACGGAGCCGGCCTCCGGCTGCTCGAAGCCCTGCGACTCCGGGTGAAGGATGTCGATCTCGAGCGGAGCGAGCTCATGATTCGCGATGCGAAGGGCAGCAAAGACCGGGTGACCATGCTGCCGGAATGCCTGGCTCCACACCTCGCGCGACTGCTCGCCCGCCAGCAACGCACGCACGCGCTCGAGGCAGCAGAAGGCGGTGGCCGGGTGATGATGCCCGGAGCCTTCGCGCGGAAGCACCCTGCGGCCGAGCGGGCATGGCCATGGCAGTGGGTGTTTCCGTCGGAGCGCTACTTTCGCGATCGGGCGACGGGTGGACTCTATCGGCATCACCTCCACGAAACGGTCATCCAGCGGGCGGTGAGGATTGCGGTCATCGAGGCGGGGCTTGGCAAGCGAGCGTCATGCCACACGCTGCGGCATTCGTTCGCGACCCATCTCTTGGAGGCTGGTTATGACATTCGCACCGTGCAGGAACTGCTCGGCCACAACGACGTGAAGACGACGATGATCTACACGCACGTCCTCAATCGTGGTGGCCAGGGCGTTCGCAGTCCGGCCGACATGCTGGGCCAGCCGAAGCGGATGCCGCCGTCGCTGTCGTCCGAAGGCGGATCATCTCCAGAAGACAGCCCCGGGGGCAAGCCTGCTGAGGGGCCCGCGCACGGCGGCAATGATTAACGCGCAGATAAGCCGTAGAAGCATCGCTGGGCGACGCGAAGCGAGCAAAAACCCCAGCCGCATTCAGAACTTACGGTCACCGCTCTACGTGCCCCATCTGATTATCAAGACTCGGCGGTAGCTATACTGGGCTAGATAAACACAAGTTAGCCCAGATACCGGCCGTTGGCGGCAGTGGTCTCGTAAGGTATACTGCTGTCCATGAGTACCGTCGAAGAAATCGAAGCGGCGATCCAGCAGTTGTCTCCCGGCGAGATGGCGGCGTTTCGCGCTTGGTACGCCGAGTTTGACGCCGCTGCTTGGGATCGACAGATCGCCGAAGACGAGGCCGCGGGGCGGCTCGACTGGCTGATTAGTGAAGCCCTAGATGACTTGGACGCGGGCCGCTGCACCGATCGATGAAGCATCGCGCAAGCCCGCGTTTCTGGAGTCATTACCGGGCTTTGCCGGATGAGATTCAGCAGCTTGCCGATCGCGGCTACCAGATGCTGCTCCAGGATCCGCGTCATCCATCCTTGCATTACAAGCGGATTGGGAGGCTCTGGTCAGCTCGCGTAGGCCTGC
>JBMLMS010000227.1:0-1960 GCA_049243925.1 Pirellulales bacterium | reverse complement strand
TAGGTCTGGCCCGTCACCTCGTAGGAACTGTGAAAGCCGAGCTTCGCCGCCACGAGCTCGTCGAGCCGGCGGACTTTCGCGTGGTCGCCGGCGAAGAGTTCGAGGAAGCTCGCCTGCGTGCCGGTCGTGCCCTTCACGCCCCGGGCCCGCAACAGCTTGCGGCGATGGGTGATCTCTTCGAGATCGAGAAGCAGGTCGTGGATCCAGAGGCAGATCCGCTTGCCGATCGTGGTGGGCTGCGCCGGCTGAAGATGCGTGCGGCCGAGGCAGACGAGATCCTTTGTCTCCAGTGCCTTCGTGGCCAGCCGCTCGATCACGGCGGCCAGCCGGGCCACCACGAGATCGAGCGACTCACGCATCAGGATCAGATCGGTGTTGTCGGTGACGTAGGCGCTCGTGGCCCCGAGATGGAGGATCGGCCGGGCTGCAGGGCAGGCATCGCCGAACGTGTGGAGATGGGCGAAGACGTCGTGCCGCATCCGCCGCTCATACTCGGCGGCCTTCGCGAAGTCGATCGGCTGGGCGATCGCGGCCCGCATCTCGTCGAGCTGCTGACGGGTGATCGGGAGGCCCAGTTCGGCCTCGGCTTCGGCGAGCGCCAGCCACGTCTGCCGCCAGAGACGGTAGCGATGATTGTCGCTCCAGAGCCGCGTCATCTCCGCGGATGCATAGCGGCTGGCGAGCGGATTTTCCCAGACGTCTTTCGGAGCGGCGGGCAGGTCGGCATTCACGATCGGGGTCCCTGGGGGCGGGCGGTGGCCGGACGACGATCAGCCGCCGGCCGCGCCATCTTGCAAAACAGCCGCTCCAAGGCCAGCCGGGCGCGTAAGCCCCGGGAAGCATCCCCTTTGAGCGCGAAATCGAGGTCGAGGAGCCAGACCGGCAACTGGCGAGCCCGCCGGCCGCCGAGTTGACCAAGCGCCTCGCGGGCTTGGGCCATCGCCTTCGGCCACGAAGCCACGCCCGCAGCACCGAGCGCGGCCTCCACGCCGGCGGGCCGGCCGGCCTCGGGCGGCAGCGCCAGAAGCCGGGCCGCCGACGACAGCCGCCGCAGCACCGTGGCCATCTGGGCGCTGATACCGATCGGGCTCTCGCCGGCATCGATCAGGTCGGCGAGATGCGCGATCGCGGTGCGGGCATCGCCGGCGGCGGCGGCGTCGATCATGCCCCAGGCTGTGCGCTCCTGGGGGCCGCCGGCCATATCTTCAACGGCATCGGGCTGGATCGGCTGCTTTCGTTCATCGGGGCCGAGCGCGCTTGCGAGCCGAGCGAGCGCCTGATCGACCTGCCCGAGATCGCCCGCCAACCGCTCCATGAGCACTTCCGCCGTAGCCTCGGCCAGCGTGATCCCATGGCGGGCTTTGGCCCAGCGTTTCACCCAGGGAGTGAGGCCGCCACGCTTCGGCACGGCGATGTCGATCACGAGCCCGTGCTGGGCGACGGCCTTCGCGAGCCGGGTGGTCGCCGGGAGCGACTTGACCTCGAGAATCACGAGCCCGCGGCGACCGCGTGGGCTGCCGGCGAGCGTCTCGAGCACCGTGCGCGACTGCGTCACGAAGGTATCGGCATTCCGCACGATCGCAGCCCGCGTAGCCCCGGCAAAGAGCGGCACGGTCGCAGCCTCGTCGAACACGTCGCGCGGGTCGGGCACATCGTCGCCCGTGAACTCACGCCACGCCCACGCCCGGTCAGCCTCGTCGGGGCAGAGCCGTTCGCGCAGGAGCGCGAGCATGTGATACGCCAAAAACGGCTCGTCGCCAGCGAGCACGACGAGCGACGGCGCCCCGAGATCGAAGTCGTCGGGACGAGACAGAATGTCGAGAGCGGATTGCGACGTGGCCACGCAGGGAGTGTAACAGGACGGATGTTGATCCGAACGCCACGATTACGGGAGGCGAGGGGCTGCCCGTACTCCGGGAGCCGGCGTATGTGACCAGCGCAGGCATGGATGGCCAAGCGG
>JBMLMS010000226.1:0-1019 GCA_049243925.1 Pirellulales bacterium | reverse complement strand
GCTCGGGAGGATTGAAAGACCGTTCAGGAAAGCCCGAAGCGTAAGCTGAAGGGAATGCGGCGGCAATTTTCGGGAACCGACGCGGTTTCCACTCGGCTCACGCCTCGGGCTTCCAAAGAGTCGATGCGGCTCACGTCATGCGCGGTGGAATCGATCATAGACGCCGCCGAGCCCCACGGGCTCGATCTGTACTTCGTCGAGCGGGAGCGTGGCCAGCCAGCCGAGCAGCGGCGCGAGCGAATCGCCCGATTCGAGCACCACGCGGCCGTCGCGCTCGGAGACGAGCGTGGCATGCGCCTCGAGCTCGGCCGGGATGGCCTGCCACGCCCCCGCCAGCCGGGCCGTGATCCTGTGGCTGCGGCGGAGGTCGGCGATGCACTGCTCGTGCACGAGCCGCCCGGCCCGCACGATCGCCACGCGGTCGCAGGTGGTCTCGACTTCCGAGAGCACGTGCGACGAGAAGATCACGGTGCGGCCCGCCGCCCGGGCCTCGCGAACGAGCGCGAGCACCTCGGCCCGGGCCGTGGGGTCGAGATTCGCCGTGGGCTCGTCGAGAATCGTGAGGGCGGAGTCGGTGGCGAGCACCGCGGCGAGCGCGAGCTTCTGCCGCATGCCCGTGCTCATGCGGGCCACCTGCCGCGAGCAATCGAGATCGAGCCGACGGGCCACCTCAGCGGCCCGGTCGCGCCGGCACTCGGGCCGCAGCCCGGCGAAGAAGTCGAGCGTTTGGAAGCCGTTCATCCGCCGAAACAGCCGGGCCTCACCGGGCAGGTAGGCCGTGTGGGCCCGCACGGCGAGCGACTCGGCCACGCAGTCAAACCCCGCCACGCGGGCCGATCCGCCCGTAGGATGGATAAACCCGAGCAACAGCCGCAAGAGCGTGGTCTTGCCCGCGCCATTGGGCCCGAGCAATCCAAAAATCTCCCCCTCGCGCACACCGAACGAACAGCGATCGAGCGCCGTAAACGCGCCATACCGCTTCGTGAGATCGACCGTTTCAACGAGCATCAAAGTGGCGA
>JBMLMS010000225.1:0-2296 GCA_049243925.1 Pirellulales bacterium | reverse complement strand
TCGTCAGTGCTCGAGCGAGGAGTCGGGCTCGGGAAGCCACTGCGTGAGGATCACGCCCACGAGGGCGTAGAGGCCGGCCACGATCGCGCCCACGACGGCGATCCGCACCGGGTCGGGGGGCGTGGCGGCCGAGAACGTGAGCGTGAGCCAGGCGGCAGCCGTGCCGAGCACGCGGCCGCCGATGTTGGCCGCAAAACTCTCGCCCGTGCCGCGCAGGTGCGTCGGGAAGACGTGCGGGATGTAGTTCCCCCAGAAGCTGAACTGGGCCACCGTGAGCAGGCCGGCCACGAAGATGCCCGCCTTGATCCAGGGCAGCGAGTCGGCATTCGCAAGCTGCGTGGAGATCCACCAGAAGAGCGCGGGCACCACGACGAGCGCCGGAATCTGGAAGATCCGCAGGAGCGTCCGCCGGCTCAGCACCTTGAGCGCGGCCCACGCCAGCAGCACGCGGCCCACCAAGCCGCCCACCTCCTGGAAAATCGTCACGCCCGCCACCGCCTCGTCGGTGGCGTTGCCCGCGATGCTTTTGAGCTTGCCGGCTGGCAACGCGGGCCTGCCCGCCTGCTCCGCGGCGGCGACGGCCTCGTCTTGCGCAGCCTTTGCCGTCTGCAAGATCGCGGCATGCCCCTTCGGCCCGCCGAGGATCTGCGGCAGCTGCTGGATGGCGCCGAACGCTAGCCCGTAGCTCGCCGCAAACACGAGCGTGGTGAGCACCGTCGTGCGGACGAGTGCCGGGCTGAAGAGCTCGCGAATGCTCGGCCGCCGCAGCGTGCCGGCCGCCTTCTTCTCGGCCCACACGGGGCTTTCGGGGAGGAACGGCCGGATGAGGATCAGGGGCAGCGCCGGGATCACGCCCGAGATCAGCGTGTAGCGCCAGGCATCGTGGCCGCCGTGGATGGCCGGCAGGATGTCGGCGAAGCGGGCGGCGAGGATGTTGGCCGTGCCGACGAGCAGACCGCCGAGCGATGAAAACGCCTGCGTCCAGCCGAGGGCCCGCTCCCGCTGCTCGCGGTCGGGGAAGAGCTCGGCCAGCCACGCCACCGCCGCCACAAACTCCACGCACACGCCGATGAACACGAGGCAGCGGAAGAAGAGCAGCTGTGGGAGCGACGTGGCGAAACCGGCGGCGAGCGCCGCAAAGGCATACAGCAGGATGCTGAACGTGAGCACGCGGCGGCGGCCCAGCAGATCGGTGAGATAGCCGCCCAAGAGGCCAAACACGCCGCCGGCGATCGCTGGCACGAAAAACAGCGTCCGCGCCCAGCCGACGTAGCTCTTGCCGCCCGGAATCCACAGGGCCGTGGCATCGGCCTGCGACATGCCGCCGGCCACGAGGCCGGCGATCTCCGGCTTCGCAAGCTCCTGGATCGCCGGCTTGATGATCAGCGGCAGCATCAGGAGTTCGTAGATGTCGAACGCGAAGCCGATCGCCGCGATCGCGCACACGAGCCAGCCGGTGAACGACAGCCGACCGTCCGCCGCCACACCGCCGCCCTGCTTGCCCTGCATGGATGCCTCCACCTGCAAAAACGACACCGCCGACAGGCGGCAAGCCTATCGGCGGCGTTGGATCACGGCAAAGGAGAGCGGTCGGGCCGCGGCCCGATCACGGGCCGATCGACGGCGGATTCTTGGCGAGAAAGTCGCGCGGGCCGCGGGTCGTGTAGTACGGATAGGCAACGGCCCCGGTCGGCGGACCGGCCGGCTGCGTCGCCCCGTAGTCGCTCGCCGCGAGCGCCGCCCGCTCGGCAGGCGAAAGATGATGCTTGGCCAGGCCGCCGTAGCGGCCGACGTGCTTCTTGCAGTGGCCGGCGGCACAGTCGCGGCAGCCGGGCTGACAGCCGCCCGGACCGCACGACTCGCTTGGCCCGCCCACCTGACACTGGCCGTTCTCGCAGGCCCCGTCCTGGCACGCGCCGCCACCACCGCCCTGGGCGTGATGGCCGTAGGGGCCGTCGGTGTTCAGCAGAAAGAGCCGGTCGATGATCGAGCAACCGCTCGACATGCCGATCACGGCGACGGCCAAAAGAAGCCCGGTGGCGCGTTTCATGAGTCTGGTTCCCTCAGGGTTCACCAGATGTATCGGCCACACCGGTCGCACCGGTTGAGAAAACCCTGCGGCCGCAAGGCTGGGCAAGCTGCGCTGGCTTTAGGTAATGCGTTTTGCCATCCACCGAGGCGCGCCGGCTCGGGGTTACCCCGTACCGTCTCGCCGGACGTTCGCCTCCGCCCTCCAGGCTACGGCTCACTCGGATGTGCCTGCGCTCCGGCATCCATGCCTGCGCTGGTCACATAC
>JBMLMS010000224.1:0-5790 GCA_049243925.1 Pirellulales bacterium | reverse complement strand
GGCACCCGCGTCTGCACGAGTGAGTCGCGGTCGCGGAGCGTCACGGTCTTGTCGGAGAGCGTCTGGCCGTCGATCGTCAGGCACCAGGGCGTGCCGGCCTCGTCCTGCCGGGCGTAGCGGCGGCCCACCGACCCCTTCTCGTCGTACATGCAGGGCATGTGCCGCTTGAGCTGGCGGTAGAGGTCGATCGCCACCTCGGGCATGCCGTCCTTCTTCACGAGCGGCAGGATCGCGGCCTTGAGCGGCGCCAATCTCGGATGCAGCTTGAGCACGGTGCGGCTCCGCGGCTTGCCGTCTTCGTCGGGCACCTCATCTTCGTGGTAGGCGTCGCAGAGGAACGCGAGCACGGCCCGGTCGGCGCCGGCCGAGGGCTCGATCACGTGCGGCACGTAGCGTTCGCGGGTGATGTCGTCGAAATACGAGAGATCCTTGCCGCTCCCCTTGTGCCGCGGCTTGCCATCCGGGCCCATCTCGAGCACGAGCGCCCCATCCTGGCGCACGAGCTTGCCCTCCGAGTGGCTGCGGAGATCGAAGTCGCCGCGGTGAGCGATCCCTTCGAGCTCGCCGAATTCGCCCGGGGCGAGAAAGGGAAACGCATACTCGATGTCGGCCGTGCCCACGGAGTAGTGGGAGAGCTCGTCTTTATCGTGCTCGCGGAGCTGGAGCTTGCCTGCCGTGAGCCCGAGATCGAGGTACCACTTCCAGCGGCGGTCGCGCCAGTAGCGATACCACGCCGCCGAGTCGGTTGGCTTACAGAAAAACTCGATCTCCATCTGCTCGAACTCACGCGACCGAAACGTGAAGTTCCGCGGCGTGATCTCGTTGCGGAAGCTCTTGCCGATCTGCGCGATGCCGAACGGCACCCGCACCCGCGACGTGTCGAGCACGTTCTTGAAGTTCATGAAGATGCCCTGCGCCGTCTCGGGCCGCAGAAACGCGCGGTCGTCGTCGCCGGCCATCGCCCCGATTCGCGTCTCGAACATGAGGTTGAATTCGCGCGGGTCGGTGAGTGTGCCGGGCTCGGAGGCATCCGGCCCGAGTACCGCGGCGAGCGTCGTGCTGCCCGCCGCTACGGCCGCCGACAGCCCCGTGAGGCCGCTCGCCCACTCGATCTCCTCGATCTGCTTGGCTCGCAGTCCAAAGAACTTTTGCGCCTTGGCCGTGAGCGCGGGCTGGGCCTCGTCGCCCGACGCGTCGGTCACGACGAACACCTGCTTGCCGCGGTGGCTCGCAAACCGCCCGCTCAAGTGGTCGTAGCGGTAGCGCTTCTTCGACTCGCGGCAGTCGATCATCCAGTCGTGGAAGAGATCGAAGTGGCCAGAGCACTTCCAGACCTGCGGGTGCATGATGATCGTGCAGTCGAGGCCGGCCATCTCGTAGGCCTCGGGGGCTCCGGCGGGGGCGGCAAGCTCGTCATGGCCGGCCACCATGTCGTGCCACCACGCGTCCTTAAGATTGCGCTTGAGGGCCACGCCGAGGGGGCCGTAGTCCCAGAAGCCGTTCAGGCCGCCGTAGATCTCGCTCGACTGAAAGATGAAGCCGCGCCGCTTCGCGAGCGACACGATCCGGTCCATGCGTGATTGATCGTTCTGCTTTTCCATGAAATCGGTGCCTGGCACCAAATTTGGTGAAACTGGGTAAAGACGAGCCAGATAACTTACCCAGATTTGGTGCCAGGCACCATTTCAATGAGGCGGCTGGTTGCGTGGTCGTAGCGGGGCACGAGCGGGAGTGAGTCGATGGCAGCGCATGCCGAGAGGTCGGCCTGCATGCCGAGGTCGACGAGGTTCACGCCGCCGGGCGAGCGGCGAAACTCGGCGACGAGGGCGGCTTGTGCGTCGCCGCCGGCCGCTACGCGGCGGAAAAATGCGCGGGCCTCGAGGGCGACAGGATCGAGCACGTCGTCGGGGCCGGCGGCGCTCGCCGCGTCGAGAATTGCCCCAGCAGCAAGCACGTCTTCGCCTGAGACGGCCCCGTCGGTGCCGGCGCAGACGAGGTGCACCTGGTCGCCAGTCCGCGCGAGCCGCCGCACCGCGTCGGCCACGGCGGTGCGGTTCACGATCGCGCCGATGAGAATCTCGCGGGCGTCGCGGCAGGCATGGAGGGCCGCCGTGCCGTTGGTCGTGGTGATGACAACCGAGCGGCCGCGGACCCGATCAGCCGTGTATTCGAGCGGCGAGTTGCCGAGGTCGAAGCCCTCGATCCGGACGCCGCCGCGCTCGCCGCCGAGCAAGGCGGTCGGGCCGCACTCGGCGGCCAGCCGGCGGGCCTGATCGATGTCGGCAACCGGCACCACGCCGGCCGCGCCGTGGGCCAGTGCGGTGATCATCGTCGTGGACGCCCGCAGCACGTCGATCACGACGGCGATCGACCCCACGGTCGCTCCCGCAGACATGCGCGTGAACAGGTCGTGACAGTGCCAGTGGATCATCGTGGTCAGGGGAGATGCCGCGGAGTCGGGCGGGAATCAAGTGTAAAGAGTGCAAGGAAATCTGCTTGAGGACCACGAATTCAATTGATTCGCCTTCCGTTCCCGTGAGAAACTAGAATTGGGGTTCAATCCCGACGCTCCCTGACGCTCTTTTGTTCCGCTGCTTCGGAGCCCTCTGCGATGCCGACGTGCCGGTCCCTCGCATCGCTCGCGGAACTCGATCGCCAAACGATCGCAGAGATCGCAGCTGAGTTCACCGCCGGCTGGCCCGTCGAGACGATGATCCTCTATGGATCCAAGGCACGCGGCGACGACACACCCGATTCCGACATCGACCTCCTCGTGCTCACCAGCCGACCGCTCGCCGCCGAGGAGATCAGTCGCATGCGTGCTGCGGCCCGGCGGATCGGCCTGCGGCTCGGCACGTGGCCCGAACTCTACATCCGCACGAGCGACGAGTGGTGGCAAGGAATCTACCAAGCCGCGCCGATCCGTAAGGAGATCGACGCCGAGGGCATCGAGGTCGTGCACGATGCGTCGCGGGGGCCCGCATGACCGAGCAAGAGTCACGGGATCGCATCGCGGCACAGCAGATGCGGCTGGCCCGCGAGTGTCTGGACGACGCCGAAGCGGCCGTGGGCCGCGGCAGCGCACGGCTGGCATGGAATCGTGCCTACTATGCGTGCTTTCATGCGGCCACCGCGGTATTCGTGGCGCGTGACCGCAGGTTTCGAAAGCATCGCGGGATCATCAAGGCCGTCCACGAGGAACTCGTGCCCGAGGGCGTGCTCGCTCCCGAGCAGGCCGTGGCCTTCGACGGTCTCTACGCCCAGCGTCTCGATGCCGATTACGGCGATTTCCTCGATATCCCGCGCGAGCAGGTTCTGAACACGCTCGAGACCGCGCGACGCTTCGTGGCCGCGATGCAGCGTGCCCTGGATGCAGCCGGCAGGAAGTAGCCTCGGTCACGCATGTTCGGCACCATGTGCGCCGAAATCGCCGATTCCAGGCCGCTCACGCGAAACATCCCTCCCTTGCCGGCCGCTCACGGCCTACCATACCCAGGGTGACGTAACCTGGCCCTATCATTGAACTTCCTCCGCATGACGCTCCCAGCCGCCACGATCGATCAGCCCTTGCCAGCCGTCGACAAGAGCGGGGCGAAGGTGCGCGGCATGTTCGCCGAAATCGCCCCGCGCTACGACTTCGTGAACCGGCTGCTCTCGGGCGGAATCGACGTCTGGTGGCGGCACGTCACGGTCTCCCGGGCTCCGCCGCCGGCTGCCGGGGCGATCCTCGACTGCTGCACCGGCACGGGCGACCTCGCGCTCGCCTACGCCGCCAAGGCCGGCCCGGGCGTGCGGATCGTGGCGAGCGACTTTTGCCGGCCGATGCTCGACCGCGGCGCCGAGAAGTCTGCCCGAGTTGGCCGCGCGATCGAATGGGTGGAAGCCGACTCGATGGCCCTGCCCTTCCCCGACCGGTCGTTCGACTTGGTCACGGTCGCCTTCGGCCTGCGGAACATCGCCGACACCTCCCGCGGCTTGGCCGACATGGCCCGCGTGCTCGTGCCCGGCGGCCGGCTCGCGATCCTCGAGTTCTCGCTGCCCGCGAACCGGCTCGTGCGCGGCTTCTATCTCTGGTACTTCCGCCGCATCCTGCCGCTCGTCGGCAACGCCGTGGCCCGCAATGCGTCCGACGCCTACACGTATCTGAACAAGAGCGTCGAGGAGTTTCCGTCGGGGGATGCACTGGCAGCGCTCGTCCGGGCCGCTGGCTTCGACCGCGTCGAGCAGGTGCCGCTCACGTTCGGAATCGCCACGCTCACGATCGCGACGCGATCCGGGAGCGCGACCGCATGACACCCTCCGGCCAGTTGCCGCTCGTCGTCGGCATCACGGGCGCATCGGGCGCTCCATACGCCGCCCGGCTCCTCGAAGTCTTGCTCGCAGCCGATCGGGAGATTCATCTGGCGATCAGCCCGTCAGGGCAGGCGGTCATCGAGCAGGAACTCGGCCGGCGGATCGACCTCGATGCCTTTCGCCTCGAAACGCTCCTCGGGGCCGCGCCGCCCACGACAGGCCGACTCCACTACCACCACTACAAGAATCTGATGGCTCCGATCGCGAGCGGCTCGTTTCTGACCGCCGCGATGGTGATCTGCCCGTGCAGCGGCAGCACGCTCGGGGCGCTCACGCACTCGGTCGGCGAGAACCTCATCCATCGTGCCGCTGAGGTGCATCTCAAGGAGCGGCGCAAGCTCGTCGTCGTGCCGCGAGAGACGCCCCTCTCACTCCCGCAGCTCAAGAACATGCAGGCCGTCCACGAAGCGGGGGCCGTCGTGCTGCCCGCATCCCCCGGCTTCTATCACGGCGCCGAGAGCGTGGCCGACCTCGTCGATTTCGTGGTGGCGAGAATCTGCGACCAGCTCGGCGTGGCCAACTCGCTCATGACGCGCTGGGGATCATCGTCATGATCGCCGCGACGGTGCGCACCTACCTCGAGCTCGTGCGGTTCAGCCACACGATCTTCGCCCTGCCCTTCGCGATCATGGCGACGCTCATCGCCCTGCGGTTTCAGGCCGATGGCGGCCCGGCGATCCACTGGCCGCGGGCGCTCGCCGGCATTCTGCTCTGCATGGTGACGGCCCGCACCGCGGCGATGGCGTTCAACCGGCTCGTCGACCGGACGATCGATGCAGAAAACCCGCGCACGGCGGGCCGCCACCTGCCGCGGGGCGCCGTGGGCACCGGTGAGGTGCTCGCGCTCGTGGCCGGTTCGTCGGCCGCGTTCATCGCGTCCACGCTCCTCTTCCTGCCCAACTGGCTGCCGCTCGTGCTCTCCGCGCCCGTGCTCGCCTGGCTGCTCGGCTACAGTTTCGCCAAGCGGTTCACGATGCTCGCGCACGTGTGGCTCGGGGTGGCGCTCGGCCTCGCGCCGGTCGCGGCCTGGATCGCGATTCGCGGCGGCGTGCTCATCGAGCAGCCCGCCGACATCCTTCCGGCAGCGATCCTGGGAGTCGCCGTCACGCTCTGGGTGGCCGGCTTCGACGTGATCTACGCCTGCCAAGACGCGCAGTTCGACGCCGGCCACGGCCTCCAGAGCATTCCTGCCCGGCTCGGGGTGCCGCGAGCGCTCGACCTCGCGAAGTGGCTGCATGCCGCCACCGTGCTCGTCCTCGCCACGCTCCCGCTGGTCGTGCCCGAACTCGGGGCGATTTACTGGGTCGCACTCGCCGCGATCGTGGCGCTCCTGGCCTGGGAGCACGCGCTCGTCCGGCCCGACGACCTTTCGCGTGTCAACGACGCCTTCTTCACGGCCAACGCCGTGATCGGCCTCGTGCTCCTGGCCGCGATCGC
>JBMLMS010000223.1:9830-12169 GCA_049243925.1 Pirellulales bacterium | reverse complement strand
GCAAGCAGGCGCTTCCCACGCGGGTGGTGAGCCTGGGTGGCCGGCTCGGCTATCACGACAACGGCGACACGGCCAACAGCCAGATCACGCTCTTTCAATGGGACGATGCGATGGTCATCTCCGAGGTGCGGGGCCTCGAGCTGAAGACCGAGCCGACGATCGCCCGGCAGGCGGGCCCGTCGCCGTGGCCAACATCTGGTGGGGCACCGAGGGCTACGTCGTGGCACCCAGCTACAACACCGCCGTTGCGTTCGACTACGACGGCAAGCAACTCGGCAAGTGGTCGGGCGGATCGGACCAGCTCCACTACGACAACTTTCTCGACGCCGTCCGCAGCCGCGACCGGTCGCGACTGCACCTCGACATCGAGGACGGGCATCTCTCGAGCGCGATGGCACACGTGGGCAACGTCTCGTGGGCGCTCGGAGAGAAGGCATCGCTCGGCACCCGGCCGAAACTCGCCGCCGACGAGCCGCGCGTGGCCGAAACGTTTGCCGCTTTCGAGGCTCATCTCCGCGACAACGCCGTCGATGCGGCTGACACGCCGTATGTGCTCGGCCGCGAGCTCGCGATCGATCCTGTCGGCGAGAAGTCGAGCGATGCCGAGGCCAATGCCCGGTTCACTCGCGAGTATCGCAAGGGCTACGAGCTGCCCCGGGTGTGAGGGTCAGACCTCGACCTTGACGACCACTTTCACGACCTCGGCCGGAACGTCTGCGCAGCAGCATGGCGCGTGGGCGTCGTCGGGAAAGAGGATCATGAACTGCCCCGACCGCAGATCCACCGGGACCGCGGCGGGCGACAACGCGAAGAGCCCCGCATCTTTCGTCGCGTCGTACGGCTGGGTCACGTGCGCGAGATCACGGAGCGGCGCCCAGTGGATCACCTCGCGGCCGCTGACGAGATACTGCACGTCGATGTACCGCCGATGCGCCTCCAGCTGCATGCCGTCGACGGGCCGAGTCTGATACCGCTGCACCAGTGCGAAGACTTCGTCTCCTGCGATCTCGTGACGGCCGATCGCCACGTCGGGCCCCACCTGCTCCAAAAACGCGAACGCCCGGGCGAACCGCGGATGCAGCGGAGCGTAGCGGTGCCAGAGGGAGAGCGAGTCGAGGATCATGGTCGTTCCGTGAGCAATGTGGTTGACCGCGAGTAACGACCTTCAGTATGGCCCTGAGGGGCATCTCGTCGAGAAGGGCGGACTCTGCCTTGCAAGAAATCCGTCACCTACCTGACTGCTTCTTGGCCATGAACCGTGAGCACGAGCCGGCGCGGGCCGCCGTGGTCGCGATGCTCACAGAGGTAGGATTCCCTGCCAGGTGCCGAGGCACAGGCGGCCGTTGGCGATCGGCACCGTGACGGAACTGCCGAGCATCGCCGCCTTCACGTGGGCTGGCATGTCGTCCGGCCCTTCGGCCGTGTGCACGTAGGGAAAGTCTTCCCGGGCGATCTCGTTGAATGCCATCTCGAGGTCGCGCGGCACGTCGGGATCGGCGTTCTCGTTGATGCACAGGCTCGCCGACGTGTGCTGAATGAACACGTGGAGCAGCCCAGCCTGCACCTGCGAGAGCCCTGGCAGCGCCGCCTCGACCTCGCGCGTGATCAGGTGAAACCCGCGCCGCTGCGGGGCAAGCTGCACATGCTCCTGCAGCCAGGCCATCGTGAATCCTCCTTCGTGACTGGGCTGCGGCGGCGATCATGCTGGCGAAGACGCACGGGCGTTCGCTACATTCGCAGGTTTTCGAGCCCCGAAACATCATGCACGAACTGCCGAAGCAATACGACCACAAGGCCGCCCAGGCCCGCTGCCGGGCCCTCTGGGATGCCGCACGCACCTGGCATGCGGAGCCGGCTGCCCCAGGCGACACGCGGCCCGTGTTTTCGATGGTCATTCCGCCACCCAACGTGACGGGCGCACTTCATCTCGGCCACGCCCTCAACAACACGCTCCAGGACGTGCTCGTGCGCACCCGGCGGATGCAGGGCTATCGCACGCTCTGGATGCCCGGCACCGACCACGCGGGCATCGCCACGCAGGCGGTCGTCGAGCGGCGGCTCCTCGAGGAGGAAAAACTCTCTCGGCACGACCTCGGCCGCGAGCAGCTCGTGAAACGCATCTGGGCTTGGAAAGAGCAGTATGAGAAGCGGATCCTCGGCCAGCTCCGCGACCTCGGGGCGAGCTGCGACTGGGATCGGACTCGTTTCACACTCGACGACCAGTGTGCGGCGGCCGTCCGCGAGGCGTTCTTCCGCCTCTTCCAAAAGGGTCTCGTGCGCCGCGGCAAGCGGCTCGTGAACTGGGACACCTTCCTGCAGACCGCCGTCAGCGACGACGA
>JBMLMS010000223.1:0-9730 GCA_049243925.1 Pirellulales bacterium | reverse complement strand
GCGATCCCGCTCGTGGCCGACGAATGGGCAAAGCCGGAGATGGGCTCGGGCTGCGTGAAGATCACCCCGGCCCACGATCCCAACGACTACGACGTCGGCCGCCGGCAGAGCCTGCCGATGGTCAACATCTTAAACCCCGACGGCACGCTCAATGCCGAGGCGGGGCCGTACGCCGGGCTCACGATCCCGAAGGCCCGCACGAAGGTGGTGGCCGATCTCGACGCCGCCGGCCAGCTCGTGCAGGTGGAAGACCGGATCATCGAGCTCGCGCATTCCGACCGCTCGAAGACTCCGATCGAGCCCTACCTCGCCGACCAGTGGTTCATCCGCATGGACGAGATCGCCCAGCCTGCGCTCGACGCGGTGGCGGGCGGCTCCGTGCGGATCTTTCCCGAGCGGTATGCGAAGAGCTATCTCGACTGGCTCGGCGAGAAGCGCGACTGGCCGGTGAGCCGGCAGCTGTGGTGGGGCCACCGGATTCCGATCTGGCACGTCGAGGGCGTGACCGAGGCCGACCTTGCGAGGGCCTTCGTCGGCCGCGACGGCGTGGCCTGGACCAGCGACGGCGGCTCCGGCTGGCATGTTTCTTCCCGTGATGAATCGCTCGGCCTCGAGGCGATCGCAGGCCAGCCGCTCGCCCGCGATCCCGACGTGCTCGACACGTGGTTTTCCTCGGCGCTCTGGCCGCACTCGACGCTCGGCTGGCCCGCCGCCACGCCCGAGCTCGCGTGCTTCTATCCCACGAGCACGCTCGTCACCAGCCGCGACATCATCACGCTCTGGGTGGCGCGGATGGTGATCATGGGCCTGTTCGACACGGGCAAGGTGCCGTTCCGCGACGTCGCGATCCATCCCAAAATTCTCGACCGCTACGGCGAGACGATGAGCAAGAGCAAGGGGAACGGCGTCGATCCGGTCGACGTGATCGAGGCCCTCG
Source organism: Pirellulales bacterium (assembly GCA_049243925.1). Classification (GTDB taxonomy): domain Bacteria; phylum Planctomycetota; class Planctomycetia; order Pirellulales; family UBA1268; genus RGVT01. Next base: position 8,793 of record JBMLMS010000223.1, on the reverse strand, counting down.
GTGCCGATGCCCTCCGCTTTGGCATGGTGAGCATGGCCACCGAGACGCAGGACGTGCGCATGCCCGTCGAGTTTCAATGCCCCCACTGCGAGGCCCGGATCGAGCAGACCACGCAGAACAGGATGCTGCCGCGGATCGAGTGCCCCAAGTGCAAAGGGGCGTTTCGCACGCAGTGGGCGACGAAGCCGGACGACGTGGCCCTGCCCCGCGGGCCAGCCCTCTCCGAGCGATTCGAGTCGGGCCGGAATTTCTCCAACAAGCTCTGGAACGCCACCCGGTTCGTGCTCATGAACCTCGAAGGCTTTGAGGCGGGGTCGCTCGGCGGTAGCCCCGCAGCGCTCGAAGACCGCTGGCTGGCCAGCCGGCTCGCGAGCGTCACCCGCGACGCCACGCGGGCGATCGACGAGTATCGCTTCGCCGAGGCGGCCCGCATCCTCTACGCCTTCGCCTGGGACGAGTTTTGCAGTGCCTATCTCGAACTCTGCAAGGCCCGGCTTGCCGATCCGGCGACGCGGCCGCAGGCCCAGGCGATGCTCCTTCTCGGGCTCGACACGATTCTCCGGCTCCTGCACCCGATCATGCCGTTCGTCACCGAAGAGATCTGGCAACATCTGCACGAGATCGCCGGCAGTCGGCGGCTGCCGTGGGACGCGGCCGGCCTCTCCCCCACGATCATGACCGCAGCCTGGCCCACGCCACCGGCAGCGTGGATCGACGACCGCACCGAGCGGCAGTTCGGCACGTTCCTGGCCGTGGTCGGGGCGATCCGTGAGATCCGCTCCCGGCAAAACGTGCCGCCGCGCACGCAGGTGAAGGTGGCGATCCGGGCTTCACGAGACACGAGCGACCTGCTCGCTCCGATGCACGCATCGCTCGCCTCGATGGCGGTCGCGGAGATCACGGCCGCCGGCCCCGACGCGACCGGGGCGGCCGGGGCCGCAACGGCGACCGTCGCCGGCTGCGATGTGTTCGTCGATCTGGCCGACCTCATCGACGTGGGGGCCGAGATCGTCCGGCTCACGAAGGAAAACGAGAAAACGGCCGGCTTCATCAAGGCCAAACAGGCCAAGCTCGCCGACGAGAAGTTTTCCGCCAAGGCACCGCCCCAGGTCGTGCAGAAGGAGCGGGAGCAACTGGCCGAACTCGAGGCAAAGCTGGCGAAAGGCCTCGAGACGCTCGACGCCCTGCGGCGCAAGCACTAACACGGCCCATGTGGGGCAAGCGTCCCGCTTGCCGTTGTCAGGCAGCCGTGTGGGGCAAGCGTCCCGCTTGCCTAGAGGTGGGCCCGCTCGGCGACCGGGACGGTCGCCCCACATGAAACGCTCTCGTGTTTCGGGTACGATCTTCAGGAGGGCGGACGCAGGCGGTCGGACGCGTCGCACGCCCTCGAACCGCACGCCGGAGCCGAAACATGAGCGTCCAGATGGAACTCTCGCGGATCATCATCAGCGAGATCAACGACCAGCAGGTGGTCTACCTCAAGGAGGTGGAGGGCGACCGCACGTTTCCGATCCTGATCGGCCTGTTCGAAGCCACGAGCATCGACCGCCGGGTGAAGCACCACCAATCGCCCCGGCCGCTCACGCACGACCTGCTCGTGGCGAGCGTCGAATTGCTCGGCGGCGAGTTCCAGGACGTCGTGATCAGCGAGCTCAAGGAGCACACCTACTTCGCCACGATCCGCGTCTTGAAGGACGGCGAGATCGTGGAAATCGACGCCCGGCCGTCCGATGCGATCGCGGTGGCCGTAACCTGTGAGCCAAACCTGCCGATCTACGTGGCGGAAGAGGTTCTCGAGAGCGTCTTGGGATAAGTGGGGCAAGCGTCCCGCTTGCCGTGAAGTGCGACCGCTTTGGCGACCGGGACGGTCGCCCCACATGGCAGCTGGGATGGTTGCCCTCCGCTAGCCCGGCGGCCAGTGCATCTGGCGGCCGCCGAGCAGATGGACGTGGAGATGGTCCACCGACTGGCCGCCGTCGCGGCCGCAGTTGACCACGAGCCGGTAGCCGTCTCCGAGGCCGAGCTTCGCCGCGAGCTGCGTGGCGACCATGACGAGGTGCCCGACGAGGGCCTCATCGGCGGGTTCGAGATCAGCGAGCGACGGGATCGGCTTCTTCGGGATCACGAGCACGTGCGTCGGGGCCTGCGGGGCGACGTCGTGGAAGGCAAGGCAGCGGTCGTCTTCGTGCTCGATTCGAGCCGGGATCTTGCGGTCGATGATCTTCGAAAAGATGGTCTCGGCCATGGTGATGGTTTCTCCGAGGTCAGAGTCCAAACGCCTTCCGCAGCACACGCAGCGACTTCTCGCCGTGCTCCGCCGCCACGACCACGTTGAGCCGCACCTCGCTCGTGCTCACGAGGTCGATGTTGATCCCCTCGTCAGCGAGCGGCTTGAAAAGCCGGTCGGCCACGCCCGCATGACTGCGGATGCCAACGCCCGTGATCGAGAGTTTGGCGACGTGCGGCACGTCGGCCACCTTCGCGCCCCGGGCCGCGGCGATTTTCTTCGCCACGTCGGTCGCCTTGTCGCGATCGCCGGCGGGCACGGTAAACGAGATCTCCGCTCGGCCGTCGCGCGGGTGGCTCTGCACGATCATGTCGACGTTGAGCCCGGCTCGGCCCACCTCCTCGAACACGGCTGCCGCCACGCCCGGCGTGTCCGGCAGATCGGTGAACGTGACGAGCGCCTGCGACGAGTCGAGCTGGCAGTCTTCGATCGCGAGATCCTCCATGCCCTCGAGCCGCTGCACGACTTCGAGCGGGCTCGACTTCACGAGGTGCGTGCCGGCTACGTCGGCCTCGCCGTCCACCGTCTCGGCTTCGAGGCCGAAGGCGCGATGGACCGCCTGCACCGCCGCCTGGGCGTCGGACTTATCGACGAGCGCCGAGATCTTGATTTCGCTCGTGGTGATCATGCGGACGTTGATGCCGGCCGCGGAGAGCGCCGAGAACATCCGGCCCGCGACGCCTTCCTCGCGCTCCATCCCCACGCCCACCACGCTCACCTTCGCGAGCGCTGCGTCGTGCGAGACGCCCGACGCCCCGAGCTCCTTGGCGACGGCCGACGACAGGTCGAGGGCCTCGGCGAGGTCGTCGGCGGGAACCGTGAACGAAATGTCGGCCCGACCGCCCTGGCCGACGTTCTGCACGATCATGTCTACCGCGATGCCGCTGGCGGCCAGCCGCGAGAAGAGGGCGTGGCTCGATCCGGGCTGGTCAGGCACATTTTCGAGCGTGATCCGGGCCTCGTCCTTGGCGAGGGCCACGCCACTCGCCGGCCGGGGCGTCGATTCCTCGGCCGAGAGGATCACGGTGCCGGGCACGTCCTTGAAGCTCGACCGCACGAGCACCTTGACGCCAAACTTCTTGGCGAACTCGATCGACCGCGAGTGCATCACGCCCGCGCCGAGGCTCGCAAGCTCCAGCATCTCGTCGTAGCTGATCGAGCCGAGGCGACGGGCCTCCGGGAGCATCCGCGGGTCGGTGGTGTAGACGCCGTCTACGTCGGTGTAGATCTCGCACAGGTCGGCGTCGAGAACGGCCGCCAGCGCGACGGCCGTCGTGTCGGAGCCGCCGCGGCCGAGCGTGGTGATGTTGCCGTTCTGGTCGATCCCCTGGAAGCCGGCGGCGATCACGATCGCCCCGTCGGCGAGCAGCTTCTTCACGTGGTCGGTGGAGATCGACTTGATCCGGGCCTTCGTGTGGGTGGAATCCGTGCGGATGCCGATCTGGGCTCCGGTGAGGCTCACGGCCTTGTGGCCGAGCGACTGAATCGCCATCGCGAACAAGGCCACGCTCACCTGCTCGCCCGTGGAGAGCAGCATGTCCATCTCGCGGGCGCTCGGCCGATCGGTGATCGCCTTGGCGAGATCGACGAGGATGTCGGTCTGATGGCCCATCGCGCTCACGACGACGACCACCTGCTTGCCTTCCTGATGCCGCGCGATCGCCTTCTTCGCCGCCGCCACGATCTTCTGCGGGTCGGCCACGCTCGTCCCGCCGAACTTTTGCACCACCAGCGCCATCAGACCGTCCCTTCTTTGGAAAGAAACGTGCCCATCAGTTTCCAGCCCGGCTCCAGCACCCGGCCGCTCGCCGCCGCCGCCACTTCGTCGTAGGTTTTTTGCGTTCCGGCGGCGATGTCGCTGCCGGCGATCACGAACGGCACCCGGCCGCGGGAGTGCGTCTTCGTGGCGATGAACGTGGGGTGATCGGGGCAGACGAGGATCCGGTGGGGCCCGAGCGATTCGAGGTGCTTCGCGATCGGACCCACGATCTTGGCGTCGATCTCCTCGATCGCCTTCACCTTCTCCGCGGCGTTGCCCTGGTGGCTGGCTTCGTCGGGCGCCTCGACGTGCACGCACACGAGGTCGGTGTGCGAGAGTTCGTCGATCGCTACCCGGCCCTTGGCTGCGTAGTCCGTATCGAGATAGCCGGTGGCTCCGGGCACCTCGCGCCGCTTCCAGCCGGCCAGGGCCGCGAGGCCACGGAGCAGGTCGACGGCCGTGATCATCGTGCCGCTCATGCCGTACTTGGCTTGGAACGGCTCGAACGCCGGAGCCCTGCCCACGCCCCACAGCCAGACATGCGTGGCGGGCCGCTTTCCGGCGGCAATCCGTGCCTTGTTGACGGGATGGTCGGCGAGCCACGTGGCGCTCCGCCCCATGATGTCGGCGAGCAGCCGGCTGCCGAAGCCGCGCGGAAACGCGTCGGCGATGGGCTTGTCCATGAGGTCGTGCGGCGGCGTGGCCCGCAGGTCGCCCGAGAGCGGCGCCGGCGCATCGCCGCGGCCGCGATGGATGAGGAGATTGCGATAGCTCACGCCGGGCTTGAACTCCCAGCCCACAAGGTCAGCGAACTCGGCAGCGAGGCCGCGCTGGCAGGCAGCGAGCAGCTCCGTCGCCTCCTCGGTCGAGATGTGGCCGGCCGTGAAGTCTTCCATCACCGGGCCAGCGTCGCCGGGCGAGATGGTCACGAGGTTGCACCGCACGGCCCAGTCGTGAGGCCCGAGCACGATGCCCTGGGCAGCTGCCTCGAGCGGCGCCCGGCCGGTGAAATATGCGAGCGGGTCGTAGCCCATCAGGCTCATGCAGGCCACCTCGGAGCCGGGCGGCAGGCTCTCGGGTACGTGGTTCGTGAGGCCGACCTGGCCGCGGGAGGCGAGCGCGTCGAGCGCCGGAGTCCGCGCGGCCTGGAACGGCGTCTTGCCGCCGAGCGAGTCTTGGGGGGTGTCGGCCGCGCCGTCGGGGATCACGATCACGTATTTCATGGCTGCTTCTCGCGTTGGTTCACTCGTCGAGGACGCTCAGGCAGACGCTCCGCCCGCTGACGACGTCGGCGGCGTCGATGTGGTCGATCGCCTTGCGGATCGCGTTCGAGCCGCAGGGGTGCGTCATGATCACGAGCGGCACGGTTGCATCGCCCGCCTGGCTCGCGTCGTGCTGGATCACCGAGGCGATCGAAATGCCGTGTTCGCCGAGGATGCCCGTGATCCGGGCGAGCACGCCCGGCCGGTCCTTGACGCGGATTCGCAGGAAATGCCGCTCGAGCATGTCGACGCCGGCGATCCGGGCCGCGGGCGAATCAGCCGTTAGCACGCCCGTGGTCTTGAACGTGATGGCAGCCCGGCCGACGACGGTGTCGATGATGTCGGCCACCACGGCCGAGGCCGTCGGCATCTGCCCTGCGCCGAGGCCATGGAAGAACATCCGCCCCACGGCATCGCCCACGATGCTCACGGCGTTGTAGGCCCCGCGGGTTTCTGCGAGCGGCGTGCCCTGCTTCACGAGGGCGGGCGCCACCCGCATCGCCAGCCGGCCATCGCTGCGGCTGGCCACCGCCACGAGCCGGATGCGGTAGCCGAGCTCGGCCGCGTAGTGCAAGAGCCCGAGGTCGATCCCTTCGATGCCCGTGCGCGGAATCTCGCCCCACGGCACCCACACGCCAAACGCGAGGTGGGCGAGGATCGCGAGCTTCTGCGTGGCGTCGGTGCCGTCGACGTCCATCGATGGATCCGCCTCCGCGAAGCCCTTCTCCTGCGCGAGCTTGAGCACATCGGCATAGTCGGCGCCGTCTTCCTCCATCCGCGTGAGAATGAAGTTGCTCGTGCCGTTCAAAATGCCGCGAATGCTCTCGATGCGGTTGGCTGCGAGGCATTCGCCGATCGCGGCGACGATCGGGATCCCGCCCGCCACGGCTGCCTCGAAAGCGATCGACCGCCCCTTGCGCCGGGCGAGCTCGAAGAGCTCGGGGCCGTGCTCGGCGAGCAGCGCCTTGTTGGCCGTGACGACGTCCTTCCCGTGCTCGAGCAGGTCGATCATGATCGTCCGCGCGGGCTCGAGGCCGCCCACGAGCAGGGCCGCCACCGAGATCGACGGATCACGCGAGACGTCGTGGTAATCGGCCGAGAGATTGCCGCCAGGGACGTCCACGCTCCGCGCCTTGGTGACGTCTTTCACGACAGCCTTGGCGACGACGATCGGCCGCCCGGCATGCCGCTCGATGTGGTCGGCCGACTCCACGAGCAGGCGCACCACGCCCGACCCGACGGTTCCCATGCCGACAACGCCGACCCGCACTGGTTCACTCATCCGCGGCTCCTCACGGCTGGCCTGGGCATCAGGCACCTGCCGTCAGCCCCGATCGTAATGAGGCCGCTCTTCGCCCGAAAGCACGGGCGGCAATCACCGCCGCGGGGCGCGTGAGGGTCGTACGGATCATGCCGGCCCGTCCACCCAGCCTCCGCAGTTTGACTGCGATTCACCGATCTTTCCGCCGCTGAACTGGAACCGCGGCCTCAGCCCTGCACTTTGCATGTCGTCGTGGCCGAAACAGGAAGATGCGGCAGTCTGGGAGAGCCATCGAGGAGTGGGCCGTGCGGAGAGCAGCCTCCTCGCTCGCTGTCTGGTGCCTCGCGCTCTGCCCGGCGTTCGGGAGCGAGTTTCAGGAACTCAACACCGACCGCGACGCCTTCACCCCCGCGACGACCACCGCCAAACTCGGCACGACGATCATCGAAGCGTCGTACGTCTGGATCGACAATCGAGGGACGCCCGCGACGAACAGCTTCCCGGAATTGCTCGTGCGGCTCGGCACGCGGGAGCGGTTCGAATGGCGGCTCGGCGTCAACTACGAACAGGGGTCCGGGGGCAGCGTCGTGTCGGCCGTGGAGGTGGGCGAGGCCCCGCTCGGCGAAGCAGGCGGCGAAGAGGCGACCATTCTTTACGGAGCGAAGGTTCGGGTCACCGACCAGGATGGCTGGATCCCGCGGAGCGCGGCCATCATCGAGGGCTTCACGCCCGTCGCCGGCGAAGTGTGGGGCACCGAGCCCGTGGCCACCTACGCCTTCGGCTGGGAGTTTTCGAACACGTGGCGGTTCGACACCGCGATCCGCTACGCCTGGGCCGACAGCGAGGAGGGACGGTTCGACCGCTGGATGCCCTCGGCGGTGCTCCGCATACCGGTGACGGAGCGGTGGGAGGTGCATGCCGAGTGGTTCGGGTCGTGGACGCAGGGCCTCCCGGACGACTCCGTGCGGCCGTTCGTCGGCCCCGGCACGCACTTCATGATCACCCCGCGATTCGAACTCGGCGCCCGCATGGGCTGGGGCCTCACCAACGACGCCGCCGGCTACTACTTCGATACGGGCGTCGGGATGCGATTTTAACTGGTCCGTGATACGTTTTGCTCCCGCGGCCGCGGTGGCCGCAACGACCGGGGAGCTTGCCGATGCTGAGCCATGCGTCCGTTGGTGTGTCGAACGTGCTTCGTTTCGGAGTGGCGAAGTGCGCGCTGGTGCTCGCCCTGAGCACTCTCCGGCTGGCGGCGGCTGCGGAGCCCCAGGCGGTACCGCTCTGGCCGAACGGTGCCCCGCTCGCCACGGGCACGGCCGCGGCCGATCAGCCCTTCCTCGAGGTCTATCCGGCCGCAGACGATGCTGCCGGCGGGCCCGCCTTCGTGATCTGCCCGGGAGGCGGCTACGGCGCCCTCGCCGCCGACCACGAGGGCACCCAGATCGCCCGCTGGGCCAATGGAATCGGGGCGACGGCCTTCGTGCTGCATTATCGGCTCGGTAGCAAGGGCTACCACTACCCCGTGCAGCTCATCGACGTGCAGCGGGCACTGAGGCACGTCAGGGCTCACGCCGCGCGATACAACGTCGACCCCCAGCGAATCGGCATCATCGGCTTCTCTGCGGGCGGGCACCTGGCTTCGATGGCCGCAACGCTCTTCGACGAGCGGCCCGAGGGGACGACGGACGACGAGGTCGACGCCGTGAGCCCGCGGCCCGATGTCGCAGTGCTCGGCTACCCCGTGATTTCGCTGACCGCGGCCCACACGCATCGCGGCTCGCGCAAGAACCTGCTGGGGCCCGCAGCGGACGACGACGACGCAGCCCGCCGCCTCGACACCGACACGCGCGTGACAGCCGCCACGCCGCCCACGTTTCTCTTTCAGACCGACGAAGACGCCGGCGTGCCGGCCGAGAACGCCGTCAGCTTCTACCTCGCCTGCCGGCGCGAGCGCGTGCCCGCCGAGCTGCACGTCTTCGAGCGCGGGCCTCACGGCGTGGGCTTCGCCCTCGGCGATCCGGTGCTCTCGACCTGGCCCGATCGCCTCGCCGCCTGGCTCCGCGACCGCGGGTTTCTTGCAGTGGCCAGCCGAGTGCCCGTGAAGGGGAAGGTCACGATCGACGGCAAGCCCGTCAGCTGGGGCATGATTTCGTTCGTGCCGGAGAATCCGCGGGCGGCGGTCGTCACGGCGCGGATCCGCAATGGCGACTTCAAGCTCGAC
>JBMLMS010000222.1:0-2065 GCA_049243925.1 Pirellulales bacterium | reverse complement strand
CACGGGCGGCTTCGCGATGGCGTTTGGCGACGGCAGCGTGCGCATGATCTCGCACGACATCACGCCGAGCGTCCACAAGCGGCTCTCCACCCGCAGCGGCATCGACAGCGGCGAACAGCCCGCGCCGAGCGTGTGGTGGGCGGGCCACGACAGGCTGAAGCCTGTCCTACAGGGTCGGCATGAGGCTCGGGCAGCCCCATCCCGCCAGCTGAGCTGGCATGAGATCCCTTCCGGGATTGCCATGCCGGCGAGACCGTGATAGAGTTCGGTGTACAAGCGTTCCTGCCGGAGCAACCGATGATTTCCATCCCCTCATTCGACCAGCTTCTTGACGCCATATCGCAGCTCCCACCCGAAGAGCAGGCCGACCTGGTTGACGTCGTGCGTCGTCGCCTGAGCGAACTGCGCCGCCGGGAAATCGTCGCCGAGGTGCTCGAAGCAGAACGCGAATTGCAGCAAGGCCCAGGTGAACCACGTGCTGCGCGTGATGTCATTCGCGACATCACCTCATGAAGCGAGAACTCGTCAGCACCAACACGTTCATTCGTGCTGCCAAGAAGTCCCATTGGAGCATTTGGCCGAGCACGGCGTCACGCAGGATGAGTTCGAGGAGGTCGTATGTGACCCCGGTAAGCTCGAAATCAGCCGAACCACCGGGCGCCCGGTCGCGTTTGGCACGACTTCCGCTGGCCGATTGCTGGTATGCGTCTACGAACATGTCGATGACGACACGATTCTGCCCGTGACGGCATTTGAGCCCGATCAGGAGTGAGCAATGAAACGCAAGTCAAAGAGAGCCACGATCCGTCTTTCGGCCGACACGCAGGCCAAATTGCATCGTTTGCAGGATGCGATTGTGCGCGATGAAAAGGCGGATCTCACCCGGATCGCGCATGCGTTTCGCAGGCAGCAGCAGGCCGCCGAGGTTGAACTCTCGCGGGCCGCCGAGCTCCTGAAAGCTGAGCGGCAGGAGCAGGGGCTCTCGCTGGCGGACATCCACGCGAAGACCGGCATCGGCCGGGCGGCGATTTGCCGGCTCGAGAATCTCGTGGATGCAAACCCGACGGTTGCCACCCTCGACCGGATGGCGGCCGCCTTGGGCAAGAAGCTCGTCATCGCCCTTCAGGACCGATCGTAGCCGTGGCGCGCCAAGCCTGCGCTGAGGGGTTTCGCGGCACTCCGGTGTATATAGCGCATGCGCACGGCAGCCGGTAATGAACGCGACCTGATGGTGCGGTGGCTAAGCCCGGCGAGGCCCCCTCCGCGGAAACACCGGCGGCGATCGAGGCCCGGCCGCAGACTGTTCTACCAGCGACCAGAGGCAACATTGACAGAATTGTGTACTTATGTACACTCCTTCCTATCTATTCTTCGTCGCAGCCAGGGCAGCCCTGAAATGCTGATCTACCAATTCATCTGGAGCGATGACCGCGTGGACCATATCGCCGGCCACGGCGTCACCGCCAAGGAGGTCGAGCAGGTCTGCTTCGGAGACGCGCTCGTGCTACGGACAAAACCGCAAGGGCGAAGTCCGGTATATTATTGCCTGGGGCGAACCCAGACTGGCCGGTACCTTTTTTGTGGCGTGATCGCGTTTCCTGATGGAAACGGATACCCGGTGACGGCCCGGCCCATGACCGCTAAAAAAACGCCGCTTTCTGCGTTGGAGAAACTGATGACTCAACCACCCATTCCCGCAACCGACTCGATTTCGGAACTGGCCGCCTTTTGGTCTACGCATGACCTCACCGACTACGAGGATGAACTCGAAGCGGTCGAGGGCCGGGTGTTCGAGAGGCATACGGACGGCAGAGATCTTCTGCTGCACCTCGATCCCGAAGAGGCGGTCACTGTCAGAGAAGCTGCGCGGGCCAGGGGAATCGACGAAGCCGCGATCGTGCGCGAGTGGATTCGGGAGCACGCCCCCAAGGCTGCCGGCTGATTTTCTTGCCCCCCCGCTCAAGCCAGCCCTACGCGGCGTTTCATCGCGAAGCCGCTACGCTCGAAGATGCAATCCGAACCGCGATCCGCGACGTGCAGGCCGCGGAATGCCGCGTCGTCCGCT
>JBMLMS010000221.1:0-3431 GCA_049243925.1 Pirellulales bacterium | reverse complement strand
AGCGGCACGATGCCGGGTGTTCGCGTGAAGATGGCTGCGCTGGTCAAATACGCCGTCTCATAAGGGAGGGGTAACCCCTCGCCTCCCTGTCTGGAAGCCCGAGGCGTGAGCCGAAGGGAAGACGCGCCGCAATCATGTGCGGCCGGGGCATCCACTCGGCTCACGCCTCGGGCTTTCGTTGAGGAGGCTTCGGGGGAGTCGGCGAACGCTTCCCGAACGACGGCCGCGGCGGCCGGAGTGAGAATCTGAAAGACCGCGCAGCGGCGACTTTTGCCGCTCCCCCGAAGCCGGATTGGGCACGTTGAATTCGAACTAGGTACTGGCCTCGCGCCCGAGCGAGCGCTCCCGTATGTCGAAAATCGGCTAGAATTCGACTGGTTCAGGAAGGCGTGCGGAGAGCGTGCGTGATGACCGTGCAAGGGCCGAGTGCGTGGCTGGTCGCGGCGTTCGCGGCCGTCGTCGGGGCCGCGATCGGTGGCGGGCAGGCGACGCTCGAGGCGTCCCTTCGGCCGTGGCGGATCGGCGACTTCGGGCCAGCATCGCTCGCGGCCACGCCCACCGATGCGCCAGTCGCCGAGGTGCCTGAGACACGGCACGAATTCGGCACGGTCGGCACCGGTGCCGAGGGGAGCCACGAGTTCGTGATCCGTAACACGGGCACAGTGCCGCTCGTGCTCACCCGCGGTGCCACCAGCTGCAGTTGCACCGTGAGCGACTTCGAGTCATCGGATGGTGGCGACGAACTCGCGCGCAAGGAAGTGCCGCCCGGGGAAGCGACCCGCGTGCGGCTAAAGTGGCGAGGCAAGGGGCCGGGGGGGCCGTTCCGCCAGCAGGCGACCGTGTTCACGAACGATCCGCGGCGGCCGGAGATCGCGTTCGTGATCGAGGGAACGGTCGTGCCGACATGGAAGGCCGTTCCTGACGCCGTCACGTTTCCCACGATCGCGACCGGAGCGGCCGCTCACGCGGTGGTGAAACTGTTCACGTATGGCGCCGAGCCCCCGGTGGTCGAGGAACTATCGGCCGGCGACCCGCAAACCGCCCAGCTTTTCACGCTTGCCTCCGCGCCGCTGACCGCGGCTGAGATCGCTGCCGAGACGGGAGCCACGGGTGGGCTCGAGCTCAGCGTGGGTGTCGCACCCGGCCTGCCGATCGGCCAAGTTCGGCAAACGGTCAAGGCCCGGCTGCGGATGCCCGATGAGATCCTCGTGGAAATCCCCGTGCATGGCACCGTCAGCGGCGCTCTTGCGTTGGCCGGCGGGGCATGGGATTCCTCTCGCCAATCCCTGTTGCTTGGCACGGTATCGGCACGCACCGGCAGTCGAACGGATGTCTTTCTGACGGTCAAAGGTCCGCATGCCTCAGCCGTGAAACCGGTCGTGCGCGAGGTCGTGCCGGAGTCGCTCGTGGTGGAGATCGGTGAAGGCAGACCCGTCGGTGACAAAGGCATGATCCGGATTCCACTGTCGGTCGTGATTCGTCCGGGCAGCCCGTCGGCGAATCATCGTTGTTCAGACCAAGGGCCGGCTGGCCGAATCGTCTTGGAGACCGGCCACCCGGAGACACCAGAATTTTCCATTCCTGTATGCGTCGTCATCGGACCATGAAGCTCGCTCGCCCCCTCACCGCGTGCCTCGGTCTCTCGTGCGCACTCGTGCTTTCGTTGCCATCGCCGGCGCGGGCGACCCGCCCCGATCGAGGCGCCGACGTCGCTCCCACCACGGTCGACACGTTCACGCAGCGCAACGGTGCCATCTTCGCCGACTGGGCCGATCCGAAGGCGCTGATCGTGATCACGGGTGAACTCGACGGCTACATCGAGCCCTGCGGCTGCACCGGCAAAGAGAATCAAAAGGGCGGCCTGAGCCGCCGGCAAAACTTTCTGCGGTCCGTCGCGGCGTCGGGATGGCCGCTGGTGGCGGTGGATCTCGGCGGACAGGTGCGGCGGTTCGGCCGACAATCGGAAGTGAAGTTTCAGTCGATTGCCGACGGGCTGAAGGCCATGGGCTACTCCGCCGTGGGCTTCGGGCCGGACGACCTCCGGCTGCCTGCCGAGGAACTCGTGGCCGCAGCGGCGCCCGTGGGCGAACAGGCGACCCCTTTCGTGAGCGCGAACGTCGGCCTTCTCGGTCTCGACGCCAACATCACGCCGCGGTTTCGAGTGGTGGAGATCGGCGGGCTACGAATCGGCATCACAGCGGTGCTCGGCGACAAACAAGCAGCCGAGATCACGAACGATGCCGTCGAGGTGCAGCCCGCCCCGCAGGCCCTGGAGCGAGTGGCCAGTGAATTGCGCAAGGCGGGCTGTGCGCACCAAATCCTGCTCGCCTGGGCGGAGCCTGAGGAATCGAAGGCGCTCGCCGCGAAGTTCCCCCAGTTCGACATCGTGGTGACGGCCGGGGGCGGCGATGAACCGCCTGCCACGCTGCCAGTGCTCCCGGGTGGCAAGGCTCGGCTGGTCGAGCTCGGCCACAAGGGCATGTTCGCGGTCGCGATCGGGGTGTTCGACGATCCCAAGGCGCCGCTCAAGTCACAGCGGGTGCCGCTCGATGCCCGCTGGGGCGAGTCACCCGACATGATCAAGCTCCTGGCCACCTATCAGCGGCAGCTCGAATCGCTCGGGCTCACGGGGCTGGGCATCGCGCCGATCCGGCATCCCTCAGGCCGCCGGTTCGCGGGGAGCGCCGCCTGCGCCGACTGCCACCAGGAGGCCTACGACGTCTGGAAAGACAGCGGCCACGCGACGGCCCTGACGACGCTCGAAGAACAAGCGCCCCGCCGTGACGGCGATCCCGAATGCCTTTCCTGCCACGTTGTCGGCTGGGCCCCACAGCGATTCGAGCCCTTCGAGGGCGGCTTCGCGAGCATGGCGACGACGCCCCACCTCGCCCACCAGGGCTGCGAAAACTGCCACGGCCCGGCCGCAGCCCACGCCGCCGTCGAACGGGGCGACGTCCGGGCCAGCACCACGGAGCGCGACCGCCTGCGGTCGGAGCTCGTCCTCTCGCTCGACACCCCCGAGGGCAAGCAAAAGGCGGTCAACAACTGCCTCGAGTGCCACGACCTCGACAACAGCCCGCAGTTCGACTTCGACGAATACTGGCCGCAGGTCGAACACTCCGAGACGAAGACGGCCGCGGCGGCACAGTAATGATCACTGGTGAGCCGCCGGCTTCGGGCTCCCCATATCCCGTCGCCGGACGTTCGCTGCGTATTGAGTACGCGCCGGCTCGGGGTTACCCAGGCTCTCGCTCACTCGGGAAGCCCGAGGCGTGAGCCGAAGGGACTACGCGTTGCGGGTCGCAACCGGGGCATCCTCTCGGCTTACGCCTCGGGCTTCCAGTTGGGGGAGGCTCGGGGTAACCCCTCGCCTCCTCAACTCGTAGGCGTTAAGAAGTTTCGGCGGAGACGGTCGGTGGGCACGCGCAGAC
>JBMLMS010000220.1:0-3908 GCA_049243925.1 Pirellulales bacterium | reverse complement strand
TAGACGAGCATCAGCCCCACCGTGCAGCTGCTGACGGCCACGCAGTGCCGCACACCGAGCCGCTTGGCGAGGGCCTGCTCGAGCGACTCGACATAGCGGCCCTTCGTGAGCTGGCCGCCGCGCAGGATTTCTTCGTAGGCGCTGCGCACGCTCTCAAACGTGGGGAGCGCCGGCCGGACGAACGGCACCCGGATGCCGGCTGCTGCCGCGCCGCTGGATGAACGGGCCTCGGGGATCACCGATAGGCGGGGATTATGCATCGACCTTCACCCTTGCCTTCTCGCGTTCCTGGCGCTCGTGTTCTTGGCGGTATTCCGGGACGAGCTTCCGCAGGCGGCGCCGCACCTCGTCGGCCGGATCGTCGAGGACTTCCCGCAATTCTTCCAGCACACCCTCGATCTCGGCCAGTTCGGCCGGCCGATGCATCGCGCAAAACACCTTTGGATGCGGCGTGGGGAGCCGGCTCTCGTCGTCGAAATAGAGCTCCTCAAAGAGCTTTTCGCCTGGCCGCAGACCGGTGAACTCGATGTCGATATCCTCGTCGGCGAGGCCCGAGAGGGCGATCAGGTCGTGGGCCAGGTCAACGATCTTCACGCTCTCTCCCATGTCGAGCACGAAGATTTCGCCGCCTTCGCCCATCGCCCCGGCTTGCAGCACGAGCTGCGAGGCCTCTGGGATCATCATGAAATACCGTTCGATATCCGGGTGCGTGACCGTGATCGGGCCGCCACGGCGGATTTGGTCCTGGAAGATCGGCACCACGCTGCCGTTGCTTGCGAGAACGTTGCCGAACCGGACCACGATGAATTTCGTCTGCGACTCCTTCGACAAGGCCTGCACGTAGCGCTCGGCGATCAGCTTCGAGCAGCCCATCACGCTCGTGGGGTGGACGGCTTTGTCGGTGGAGATCGAGACGAACGCCGCCACGCCGTGCTTGTCGGCCAGGCGGGCGAGCGTGCGGGTGCCGAGGCAGTTGTTCTTGATCGCCTCCGCCGGATTCCACTCCATCATCGGCACGTGCTTGTGGGCGGCGGCGTGGAAGATGACGGCCGGCTTGTAGTCGGCCATGATCTGGTCGATCCGGTCTTCATCGGCGATGTCGGCGATCAGGGGCTCGAACGGAGGCCGCGGATCGAGCCGTGCAAACTCCTGCTCGACGAGGAACAGGGAGTTTTCGCCACGCTCCACGAGGAGGAGCTTGGCCGGGTGGTAGCGAAGCACCTGCCGGCAAATCTCCGAGCCGATCGAGCCGCCGGCACCCGTGACCATGACGGTGCGGCCGGCCACGAGCCTGGCGACGGCCGTGTCGTCGAGCCGGATCGGCTCACGGCGCAGAAGATCCTTGATCTCCACCTCACGAAGCCGGACATGCTTTTGGTCGCCATTCTTCTCGCCGAGCAGTTCGTCGATGGCGGGAATGACTTTCACTGTGGCGCCGGCATCGGTGCATTCGTCGAACAGCTTGCGAAATCGCTTGCCCGTGAGCGTGCCCGACTGCACGAGCACCTCGTCGACCCGGCGGCGGGCAACCTCGAGGCTCGCCCGATCGATGCCGCCGAGAACCTCGATGCCGGAGAAGCGGTTGCCATGGAGCGCCGTGTCGTCGTCGAGGAAGCCGACGATGTGGTAGGTGCTGTTGGATGCAGCCTTGAGATTACGGGCCAGCAGTTCGCCGGCCTGGCTGGCACCGATGATCAGGGCTGATTTTGTGGGCGTCTTGCTGAACAGCGGACGCAACTCTTCATAGAAGCTTCGCCACAGCGTGCGCATGCCGCCTACGAGGAGGATCGTGGAGGCCCAGTCGAGCAGGATCACGCTCCTGGGCACGCGCTTCACGCCGGGAATCCGGCCCGTGGAGAGAAAGAGGCCGTCGATCGTGGCCATGATCAGCATCGTGAGCGTGGCCGCCCAGAGCAGCGCCGTGAGGTCGCCGAACGACACGCGCCGCCACGACACGTGGCAGAGGCCGAGCATGTAGAACACGATCAGCTTCAGCACCATGACGCCGCCCACCGTGGCAGCAAACACCGGCAGCCAGCCGCCGCTGAAGCTGAAGTCGTTGCGCGTGAAGAACGCGAGAAAAAACGAAAACACGAAGAGGGCCGCATGGACGACGACCAGGATCGCCGCCTTCTTCGACAGCCGTCTGATCATCTTGTCGGGCAGTGCGAGATTCATGAGAGCCTTTCCAGATCCACGTCTTCGAGTTCCACCGAAGCGCCCTGATTCAAAAACCGCACCGCCACCACGAGCCGTTGCTCGCCATGCCGCCGCACCACCGTGCCCTCGAGCCCCCGCAAGGCACCAGTTCGTACGCGGACCAGCTGGCCTGGTTCGATCCGGGCCTCGGGCGTGAGCGGGCAGTCGGTGTCGATGAGCTGCTTGATGCCGCGGAGGTCGGCGAGGAAGGCGGCCTCGTCGGTGATCGGGAGCCAGCGGGCGATCGTGTTGGTGGCGAGGGCGGCGCGGCGCTGGTCGTCGTCGACGCACGAGAACACGTAGCCAGGAAAGAGAGGAACGTGGGAATCACGCGTGCGGCCGCCGGGGGATTTGAGCCGCCGCCGGATCAGCGGGGCGTAGAAGGGTATGCCGACGGCCTCGAGTTTGCGCATCAGATCTTTCTCGCGGCGCGAGAGCGTGTAAAACGCGAGCCACTGGGCAGCGGGAGCGACGGCGGGGCTATCTGCATCGAGCAGGTCGGCCGGGAAGAGATCGTGTTGCCGGGGCAGGATGGGCATGTGCGGAAGCTGCGCAAACTCCGGGCTCGTGGGTGGCATGGGCCAGCGTTCCCCGCCTGGGCTCCAAACCAAACGTACTACGAGTTTACGACGTCTTTTGGCGGCTTGCGCCTGTGAGGATTTGCCGAGGAAAACCGGGCAAAGTTTCCGGGCGGGCTGTGCCGATAACTCCGAGACAACCGACTGTAGCGGTTGGGAGGAGTTTGCCATGCGACGCCCGAAACTGCCCGAAGTGAGCCGCGAAACCGCCCGCCAGGGCCTCGTGTGGATGCTGCTCGTGGCTGTCGTGGCAAACACCTCGGGCTGCCAGACATTTGGTCGCCCGCAGCGGGCCGTGACCCAGCAGGCTGTGCTCGATTCGCAGTGCCCGCCCGATCCCGACAAGATGCCGGCCAAGGAACTGTCCAAGATCACGCTTCCGCCTTACGTGATCGAGCCGCCAGACATTCTGCTCATCGACGCGCTCCGCGTGGTGCCGAAGCCGCCGTTCCGCATTCAGAGCTTCGACACGCTGCAGGTGATCGTGGAGGGTACGCTCCTCGAACAGCCGATCAACGGGCTCTATGTGGTGGAGCCGGGCGGGATGCTCGACCTCGGGCCGTCGTATGGCAAGGTGATGGTGGGCGGGCAATCGCTCGAAGAGGCGCAAGACGCCGTGTTTCGCCACTTGAAGCGGGTGCTCAAGGAGCCGCAGGTGTCGCTCACGCTCGCGCAGGCGGCCGGCCAGCAGCAGATCTCGGGCGAGCACCTCGTGGGCCCCGACGGCACGATCAACCTCGGCACCTACGGCAGCGTGTTCGTGACCGGCCTCACGCTCGAAGAAGCCAAGAAGAAGATCGAAAAGCACCTCGACAAGTTTCTCGACGCGCCGCTCGTGAGCGTGGACGTGTTTAGCTACAACTCGAAGGTGTATTACGTGATCACGGAAGGGGCCGGGCAGGGCGACAACATCGCCCGCTTTCCAGTGACCGGCAACGAGACCGTGCTCGACGCCATCGCCCAGATCAACGGCCTCTCGCGGCTTTCGAGCAAGGATGTGTGGATCGCGCGGCCGGCCCCCTCGGGCGTGGGCTGCGACCAGATTCTGCCCGTGGACATCGAGGCGATCATGAAGGGCGCCGCCACCGGCACGAATTACCAGGTGTTGCCGGGCGACCGCGTGTTTATCGC
>JBMLMS010000219.1:0-17219 GCA_049243925.1 Pirellulales bacterium | reverse complement strand
GCCGTGACCGCGATCAGGCCGAGGAGCAGGCCGTAGAAGACGCAGAAGCAGGAGAGCACGTAGCCGACGATGTCGTTCGAGCCGGCGGTGTTCTTGACGAACTGCCGCAGGACCGGTCGGAGCAGGATCGAGCCGAGCCAGTAAAAGCCGACGAAAGTGGCGATAAAGAGCAGCGACAGCCGCGTTGGCGGGACGTCGTAGAGCCAATACCAGCTTTCAGGATCAAACCAGCGGGTGTTCATGGGCACGATGGTACCAACGGCCCGGGCCTACCGCACCTCTTCGCCCTCGAGGGCATAGATCGCGAGGTGCTTTCCGTCAGGGCCCCGCAGTTCCTCGAGCCGAAACGTGCCCGCCACCGCGACCGGGCGGATCGAGAAATTCGCGGTCTTTCCCGGCTGCATGCGGACCACGACGCAGTCGTAGAGGGCGGCGCCCGGTCCGAAGCAGCACTCCATGTTGTCACGGACGAGGACAAACTGCGCGAGGCCCGTCTGCTGGAAGCTCGGCAGGATGTAGCCCCGAATGCGGATCCGCGACCGCTCGAGCGACGTCACCCGCTCAGGGAGCAGGTCGCTGGTGAAGGGGGCCCCCTTCTCCATGTCGAACTTGATGTCGTCGAACGAGATGTCGCGGATTGCGCCGGCGTTGCCCGGCGACCTCGGACCCGGTGCGGCGACCTTGGCCTGGTCGGACGCGCCGGTGGTGCGCGTGGCAGGCGGGGCAGGACTGCCACATCCGGCCGCGAGCACGGCAGCCCACAACGGAATCAGTCGCCGGTCAGCGAACAACGGCATCCTCGAGATGGTAGAGCACGCCGCCATCGAGCGTCGCCGTGCCGGCAGGCCGCACGGCAAACCGCCCGGCGATCTTGCGCAGCCGTGGCGAGAACTCGATGCCCTGGGCATCGCGAAGCTGCACGAGCACGCGGTCGGTGATCTTGGGGTTGCCCCCGAAGCAGCAATCGCCTTGATCGCGCACGAGCAAAAACTGCACGATCCCGCGCTGCTGTTTTCCCGGATACATGTAGCCCTTGAGCAGCACGTCGCGGCCGTCGAGCGCCCGCGCGGTGTCGGGAATCGCCGTCGGCGGATCGCCCTCCAGCGGCTGGAGCGCCGCATAACTCAGCCGCTCGAATCCCGGCGGCAGTTCGGCGGCGTAGACGACAGCGTTGTAGGTGAGCCCACCCACGAGCGCGCACGCGGAGACGACGATCGCGGCCACCGCAAGGGGCCGGCCGATGAGCTCTGTCGGCCTGGCCGCGATGTCGCGCCAGGCCACGACGCCCAGCACGATGCCGAGCACGGGCACGACCGCGAGCCACCAATCGAGGAAGGCGAGCGGCGACAGGAGGCCGAGCACCGCCGCCGCGATCGCCGAACTGCCGATGGCGCGATACCGGTCGTCACCGTCTACGACGGCAGCGTGCGAAAGCGAGCCCGGCGATTCGAACAGACCACTTGCCATGGCTTC
Source organism: Pirellulales bacterium (assembly GCA_049243925.1). Taxonomy (GTDB): domain Bacteria; phylum Planctomycetota; class Planctomycetia; order Pirellulales; family UBA1268; genus RGVT01. Next base: position 15,746 of record JBMLMS010000219.1, on the reverse strand, counting down.
CCTATGGCCGCGACCGGAAGGCCGACCGCGCTGCGACGGCCACGACGACGACGAACGCCGCCCACGCCGCCCACTTCACGAGTTTGATGCGTTCGCTGGCATCCGCCGCAGCCGATGGTTCGGCTTGGGATTGGTCGCTTGCGTCATCGATGCCCTCGTCGCCGATCACGGGCGCGATCCGAGCCGCCAGGGCCGCATCGTCGGGCGACGGACCAGCGGGAGAGAGCGTGACGGGCACCCCTTCACCCGGGTCGCCCTCGGGATCGCCTGCCGGCTTCGGCGGTGCGAGCGCTCCGGCAAAGCCCGCGAGCGTGGCAGCCCGACGCACGGCCTCGGGATCGATTTTTTCCAGCCGCGTGATCGCCGCGGCGGCCTCTGGCAGTGGGCAGGCCCGCAAATAGTTCACCACCGGCTCGCGCACAAAGATGTTGTCGGCCTCGGCCTTTTCAAACAGCTCTGCCAGACGGTTGATGACCGACCAGTCTTCCCAGCGGGCGAGGTCGGCGATCACGAGGTCGGCCAGTTTTGGCTCGTCGAGGAGGATGCGGAGTGACTGGAGCACGCGATCGCGCGGCACGATGTCAGACTCTTCGCCGAGGAACCGCAGGGCCATCACCGCGGCATACGTTTCGGTGAACGGCACGTCGCGGCCCTTGCGGTCGAGGAACAGCCGGTCGACGAGGTCGAGGCCTTCGGGGCCGCGGAGCGTGACGTAGCAGGCGATGAGCGCATCGAGCCCGGACCGCACGTCGGCCTGCTCAGGCTGCAGGTTCTCCCCCTTGAGGATCTCGGCGATCCGCTCGGCATCGGCCTTCGTGCCGCAGACACCGAGCATCGTGGCGTAGAGCCGGCGTCGATTCGCCTGGACCTTCGGATTCTCGATCCACGCGAGGAGTTGCGTGGGATCCATCCGGCTCTCGAGCGCACGGACGTCTTCGTAAGGGGCGACGGCGAACTCGTCGTAGGCATCGCGGGCGAGCGTCTCGTCGGGATCCTCGAGATGCTTCTGGAAGAAGGCGAGCCGGTCTGCCCCCTTCTCGGGCAGGTCGCCGAGCTTCCGCAGGTATTCGACCGCCCGGTCGCTCACCCCGATCGGGCTCGACCACACGAGATTCGGCGGCTCGATTCCCATGAGCAGAAACAGCGATCCGACCGGCTTCTCCTCGAGCAGGATCGTTTCGATGGGCTTGCCCTCGCCACCGAGCAGCCCGGCCTCCTCGACGAGCCCCGAGCCCTTGAGCACCTCGACGACCGCGAACTTCCCCTTGGGCAGCGGCCCCTCGGCCCGCGGCGACAGCGCCGCCGCCGCCGGCCCCTCGACGAGCCGCGCGATCACCGCCGCCTGGCTCTGCGCGATCTCCTGCGCAAACGTGAGCGACACGGCCGAGCAGAACGGACACGCCTCCACCCGCCCCGCCTGCACGAGGAGGGCGAGGAGGAGCACGAACACCGAGAATCTTCGTGGCCTACGCATGACGTCAGTGTACCGGATATCCCCCGCAGGGACTTTGCCCGAAACACCCAATCCGGCGAGGGGCTGCCCCGAGGCGGCTTCAGCGCGAACCAGTCACGAAGACAGGCTGCAGCCTGTCCTACGCCCGGCCTACAGCCCGCGGTCTTCGAGGAAGTTGAGCAGGTCGGCGACGCGGTTGGAGTAGCCCCACTCGTTGTCGTACCAGCTCACCACCTTCACGAGGTTGCCGAGGCCGATCGTGTCGACGGCCGAGAAGATCGAGCTGTGCGGGTCGCCCTTCATGTCGGTCGAGACGAGCTCCTTGTCGGTGTACCGCAGGATGCCCTTGAGCGGGCCGTCGGCGGCCTTCTTCATGGCGGCGTTGATGTCGGCCGGCGCCGCGTCCTTGCCCAACAGGGCCGTGAAGTCGACCACGCTCACCGTCGCCACCGGCACGCGGAAGGCCATGCCCGTGAACTTGCCCTGGAGGGCCGGAATCACGAGGCCCACCGCCTTCGCGGCGCCCGTGCTCGAGGGCACGATGTTGAGGGCCGCGGCCCGGGCGTCGCGGAGATCCTTGGCGGCCGTGTCGACCGTCTTCTGCGAGTTGGTGTAGGCGTGCACCGTGGTCAGCAGGCCGCGTTCTATGCCCCACGTCTCGTGGAGCACCTTGGCCACGGGCGCCAGGCCGTTGGTGGTGCAGGAGGCGTTCGAGATCACGTGGTGCTTCTTCGGGTCGTACATCTCGTTGTTCACGCCGAGCACGATCGTCAGGTCTTCGTTCTTGGCCGGGGCCGAGATCACGACCTTCTTCACGCTGTCGCGCTTGTGGGCCACGGCTTTCGTGGCGTCGGTGAAGAAGCCGGTGCTTTCCACGACGATCTGCACGTCCTGCGAGCCCCACGCGATCGCGCCGGGATCCTTCTCGGCGAACACCTTGATCTTCCGGCCGTCCACGATGAGGTCGTTGCCTTCGTAACCGACCTTCCCCTTGAAGGGGCCGTAGTTGGAATCGAACTCCAGCAGGTGGGCGTTGGTCTTGGCGTCGGTCAGGTCGTTCAAGGCCACCACCTGCACGTCGCCATTGAGGCCGTACTTCTCGTAGATGGCGCGAAACGTGAGGCGACCGATGCGACCGAATCCGTTGATGCCGACGCGAATAGACACGTGACTGCTCCTGCGGGGAGAGGGGGCGGGACGTCTTGAGGAAACCGAATGCCAGCGAGGGCCGCGGAATATACACCGCGCCGCGCTTCGGCCTCAATCGGGCCTTGAATTTATCGGTGATTTACCGCGCTCGGCTGAGTTCGCGTAGATTGTGTCGTATGACATCCTCGGTGATCGAACTGCGAAATGTGCGGAAGGCGTTCGTCGCCCCCGGTGGCGAAATCGTGTCCGTGCTCGACATCGAAGAATTCGCCCTCATGCCCGGCGACCAGTGCGCCCTCGAAGGGCAGAGCGGCTCCGGGAAGTCGACGCTCCTGAACGTGATCTGCGGCATCATGCGGCCTGACACGGGGAGCGTGCTCGTCGGTGGCCGCGACATCGCCCGGTTCGACGAGGCCAGCCGCGATCGCGTGCGGGCCGACACGCTCGGCCTCGTGTTTCAGCAGTTCAACCTGCTACCGGGATTCACGGCGCTGGAAAACGTGCTCGTGGCGATGTCGTTCGGGTCGGCGCGGCCCGATCGCAAACGGGCGGCCGACCTGCTCGGGGCCGTCGGTCTGGCCCATCGGCTCGACCACAAGCCGGCCGAGCTCTCGATCGGCCAGCAGCAGCGGGTGGCCGTGGCCCGGGCGCTCGCCAACCGGCCGCGGGCGGTGCTCGCCGACGAGCCGACGGCCAGCATCGACTCGGCCCATCAGCAGCAGGTGATCGACCTGCTCCGCGACGCCTGCCGCGAGCAGGCCGCTGCGCTGCTCGTGGTGACGCACGACCCGACCGTCGCCGGCCAGTTTCCGCGCCGCCTGAGGCTCGAAGACTTCAACCGCGCGGCCCGCGCTCCCGCGAGGTCCGCATGACGCTCTTCGGCATCGCCTGGCGCAACATCCGGCAGCGGCTCCTCACGAGCGGCCTCACGGCGCTGTCGCTCGCCCTCGGCGTGGCGCTCGTCGTGGCCACGCTCGTCACCGGGCGGATCGTGAATCAGGCGTTCGAGTCGGGCTCGGGCCTCGGCTACAACATGATCGTGGGGGCGAAGGGGAGCCCGCTGCAGCTCGTGTTGAACAGCGTGTATTTCATCAGCAAGCCGATCGAGAACGTCTCCTGGGCCTTCTACCAGCAGTTTCTCCCGGCGGCCGAGCGGGCCGACGGCGTCGACGGCACCTATGCCGCCAGCACGCAGACCGCGGTGCCGATCTGCATGGGCGACTACTTCCGCAGCCACCGCGTGGTGGGTACGAATTCCACCTTCTTCGACCGGCTCACCCGCGGCGACGGCCGCCCCTTCGAGTTTGCGGCCGGCGCGAACTTTCGCGACGACGACTTCTTCGGCGGGGTGCTCGGAGCAGCCGTGGCGGCGAACTTGGGACTGAAGGTGGGCGACACGTTCGCGCCGACCCACGGTGCCGACGACGGCGCCGTGCACGACCCGTTCATCGTCCGCGGTGTCCTGGCCCGCACCGACACCCCGATCGACCGCGGCGTGTTCGTGAACATGGAAGGCTTTTATCTCCAGGACGGACACGCCAAGCCGCTGCCGGAGGGAGAGACGCCCGCCCCACAGCCGGAGGCAGGCGCCGCGGCCAATGCCTCGGGCCACGTGCCGCTGCCGTTCAATCAACGCGAGGTCACCGCGATCCTTCTCGAGACGGCCTCCCTGCCCGGACTCCCTGCCGAGCTCATGGCCATGGGCCTGCGGACGGCGATCAACGAGGGCCGTGACGGCCAAGCCGCGCTGCCCGTCGCCGAGATTCGCCAACTGCTCGACCTGTTCGTGAAGCCGCTCGAACTCCTGCTCCTCCTCGTCACCGCGCTCGTCGTGCTCGTGTCGGCGATCGGGATTCTCGTGAGCATGGTGGGCTCGTCGCTCGAACGCAGCCGCGACGTCGCGATCATGCGGGCTCTGGGCGCCCGTCGCTCCCACGTGCTCGCCACGGTGCTCATCGAGGCGGTGCTTCTCGCCGTGGGCGGCGGCCTCGCCGGCTGGGTGCTCGGCCACCTGCTCGTGGGCGCGATCGGCCCCTGGATCACGACGAATGCGGGCGTCACGGCGAGCGTCTTCTCGGCAGCACCGCTCGCTGAAGCCCTGCTCGTGCCGTTCCTCGTCGTGCTCGCGATCGTGGCGGCGCTCCTCCCCGCGATCGCCGCCTACCGCACCGACGTCGCCAAGTGGCTGCAGGGCCCGGGGTGACGGCACGTGAACGCTCGAGCCGGCGTCACCGCACCGGGACAGTCGCGTCGGTCTCGAACGACTGGCCGTCGAAGCTCGTGAGCTTTACGAACACGCGCACGTGGTCGCCGGCCGGCGGGCGGCCCTGCCACGGGAGCGTGAAGTGCAGGCCACGGGCCCGCGACGTGCGTCGGAAATGCGCGAGGGCCTCGGCCGATGGGACATCCCACTTGGCGAGCGGCGCGCCTTCAGGGCCGCCGGGTGTCGCAGGATCATAGGCCACGATCGAGACGTCGCCCCCGGCCGTCACGAGCCGTTCGTCGGCATCGCGCGGTTCGAACACGATCGCCACGCCGTCGCTCGTGCCGTCGCCGTCGCCGTCGAAGCAGGCGGTGCGGGCGGGGTTGATGATGAGGTGCGTGATTCGGCCCTCGGCCGAGAGGCTCTCCTCGTGCGACAGCCGTTTGATGTCAGGCCCGCCACTCGGCGCAGCCGACGCGCCGCGGGCGCTCGGCTCGTCGGGAAGCGGCGGCACGCCGTCGAGCGTGGGGGGCGCGATCGTGGCGGGCGGAGCGCTACCGCCGGCCGGTGGCCCGAATCGAGGGCCGTCGCCGGCTGGGTCGGCACCGACCGGGGGCACGCCCGTGGGCTCGGGGAGCGTCATCGGGGGGGCCACGATCGTCGGCGCTGAAATGGTGGGCGGCACGAGTGCTGGCGGCGCCGCTGGCAAGGGGCCGCGGGCAGGCGCGGCGACGGCCGCCGGCACGTCGATGCGATTGGGCAGCGAGGCGTCGGGGTCGACGATCCCGAGCTGCTTCTTGAGGCTGCGATTTTCAGCGGCCACCCTGTCGAGGCGGGCGCACTTCTCCTGGATTTCATCCTGGAGGACGTAGATCTGGTCTTCCTGCATCCGCAGCTCGCGTTCGAGCAGCTGCTGACTGATATCGGACTTGCAGCCGGGAGCCATGAGGCTGCCGACCAGGATCGCGATCCATGCGAATCTGTTCATGAGGCGCCTCCTGCGCGTCAGACAGTCGAATTGTCGTGTTGCGATCAGCCGGTGCCTGCCGCCGGCCGCGGCGACGTGGGCATGCGGTCGATGACTTCGTCGATCAGCCGGTAGTCGCGCGCTTCCTGCGCCGACATGAAACGGTCGCGGTCGGTGTCCTGCTCGATCTTCTCCAGCGGGTGGCCGGTGTGCTTGAGCAGGATGCCGTTGAGCTTGTGCTTGATGTTCTTGAATTCCTTGGCGTGGATCATGATCTCCTCCGCCGTGCCTTCCATGCCGGCGAGCGGCTGGTGGATCATGATCCGGGCGTTCGGCAGGGCCCGGCGCTTGCCCTTTGCCCCGGCCGTGAGCAGCACCGCTCCCATCGAGGCGGCCTGCCCGATGCAATAGGTGGCCACGTCACACGTGACGAACTGCATCGTGTCGTAGATCGCCAGCCCCGCCGTTACGCTGCCGCCGGGGGAGTTGATGTAGAGATGGATGTCGGCCTTCGGATCGTCCGACTGCAGGAACAGCATCTGGGCGACGATGGCGTTAGCCACCTCGTCGTTCACCTGCGATCCGAGGAACACGATCCGATCCTTGAGCAGACGGCTGTAGATGTCCATCGCCCGCTCTTCGCGGCCGCTCTTCTCGATGACATACGGAATCAGCGGCATGGGTCAGTCCTTCTCTTTCTCGTCCTCGGCGACGGGCGGCTTCGCGAGGATCTCGTCGACGAGGCCGTATTCCTTCGACTCGGTGGCCGTGAGGTAGCGGTCGCGGTCGGTGTCCTTGGCGATCCGCTCGAGCGGCTGCCCGGTGTGGTGGGCGAGGATCTCGTTGAGCACGGCCCGCGTCTTGATGATCTCGTCGGCCTGAATCTCGATGTCGCTCACCTGGCCCCCGACCTGCCCGTAGGGCTGGTGGATCATCACCTTGGCGTGGGGCAGCACGAACCGCTTGCCCTTGGCGCCTCCGGCGAGCAGCACGGCGCCGCCGCTGGCAGCCAGGCCCACGCAGTAGGTGGCCACCGGGCACGACAGGATCTGCATCGTGTCGTAGATCGCCATCGTGGCCGTGACGCTGCCGCCCGGCGAATTGATGTAAAAGTGGATGTCCTTGCGGCGGTTTTCGCTCTGCAGGTAGAGCAGCTTCATGACGAGCTCGTTGGCGTTGCCGTCGTAGATCTCTCCCTGCAGGAGGATGATTCTATTTTCGAGGAGCAGATCGCCGAGCGTCATTTGGCGCTGCCGCTGGTAGTCGCGCTGGGCGCTCGAAGCCGACGGAGAGAAACAGGGCTCGTGCATGGCGTGTCTCGAGGGGATGGAGGCCCGGCCTAGCGGCGGGCCCCTGGTCGGGCTTCGGCGGCTTCAGCGTGCTTGGCCGTCGGAATCTCCTCCTCGCCCACGACGCTGCCGCACACGGCGTGGTCGACGGCGTCGGCATCCGGCCGGGGGAACTCGAAGGGAGTGTCGTTGAACTTTGCGTTGTGCTCGATGACCTCGAGAGTCTTTCGCTCGATGATCTGGTTGCGGAGCACATCCATCAGGCCACGCTTCTCGAGGCTCGCCCGCACCCGCCGCGGCGGCTCGCCCGACTGGGCCGCGATGGCGCGGATCTCCTCGTCGTAGTCGGCGGCCGAGTCGGCGATGCCTTCGGCCTCGGCGATCTTCTCCAGGATGAAGTGCTCCTTGAGGGCCCGGGCCGTGCTCGCGAGGGCCGACTGGCGCAGTTCGTTGACGTGCCTGCGAATCGAGTCGTCGTCGAAGCCGCTGCGGCGCAGCTCCAGAATCGAGCGCTCAAGCTCGCGGAGGCTCTGTCGCTTGAGCAATTCCGGCGGCAGCTCCCACGTGGCCGAGGCCGTGAGGGCGCTGGCCACCTGCTGCCGCACCTGCCGCCGCCGATGCCATTCGAGCTGGCCGTCGAGCTGCTTCTTCACCGCGGCGCGGAGCGCCTCAGCCGACTCGAAGCCGCCAAGCTCCTCGAGCACGGCCGCCGTGAGCTCGGGCAATTCGAGCTTCTTGACCTCGAGCACGGTCAGTTCCAGCGTAACTGTCTTGCCACGCAGGGCCTCGACAGCGGCCTCGTCGGAGATCTTCACCTCGGCCGTGACCGTGGTGCCAGGCTTGGCCTTCTTGACGAGGGCATCGAAGCCGGAGAGCGACGCATCGGCGAACGAGAGCTTCGGCCGGACGACGATCTCGATTTCTTTGGCCTCGGAGAGCACCGTGCTGCCGTCGAGAAAGCGGAGATTCGCCACGATCATGTCGCCTGCGGCGGGAGCGCCATCGTGCGGCACGAGGCGGCTGCGTTCACGGAGGATGCTGCCGAGCGCTTCGTCGACGTCGGCATCGCCGATCGATCGAGTGGGGCGGTTGATCGCCAGGCCCTTCCAATTCGGCATTTCGAACTCGGGACGAACCTCGATCGAAAATTCGAAGGTCATCGGCCCGTCGTCGGGCAGGACGACGGCGTCGACGTCGAGCTCTGGTTCGCTGATCGGCGAGAGCTTCTCTTGCTCGGTCACCTGCGTCATGGCTGCGGCCAGGAGCCGCGACCGGATCTGGTCGCCCAGTTCCGATTTGAACCGGCTGCTGACGAGCCCACGGGGGGCGCGGCCGGGACGAAAGCCTGGCAGGAGGGCCGTCGGCATCAGTTCGGCCACGGCCTCTTCAAAGTGCCGATCGATGTCTGCTCGCGGGATCGAGACCTTCACGCGGCGTTGGCAGGTGGAGACACTTTCGACGGCCACGTCGAGCTTGAGCGGCTGTGCGGCGGCGTCGTCGGCGGAGGGGGCGATCGCGGTTGCGGAGTCAGACATGATTCATTCCCGGCGGAAACGACCGGATTCAAGGGAAGGCGTGGACCGCGGAAGCGGGCGCCTGAGCGGAGGGATCGAAGAGCGCATGCACGCGATGCACGAAACAATACTGCACTGCCCGTATCAGGAAAGCGGGTGATGGGATTCGAACCCACGACAACCACGTTGGCAACGTGGTGCTCTACCAACTGAGCTACACCCGCGGTGGCCGTGCAGAGCGTCACCACCCGCACGAAGCCCCGCGATTATAGGGGCCAAGGAAGTGGCCGCAAGATCACCCTTTGGGTAAGCCGGGTTTTTTGAGCAATTTGGAGCGGATCGTTTTCAGGCCGAGCGAGCCGGTTACACTCGGAGGCGGTCAGGCCTTCCGGTGGAGGAGACTCCCGGTGAACGTGCGGTTCGTCGTTACCAAGCCAGCAGCGAAGGCGAAGACCTTTCCGGTGCGGCTCCCGATCGTGGTCGGCCGCAGCGAGGAGGCGAAGTTTCGCATCCAGCAAGACCGGGTGAGCCGCAAACACTGCGAATTCTTCGAGCAGGACGGCCGCATTTATCTGCGGGATCTCGGCTCGACCAACGGCACGCTCCTCGATGGTGAATTGATCGAGACGAGCGTCAAGATTCCCCTGGAGTCGGGCGGCGTGGTGCGGGTGGGCAGCCTCGAGTTTCGCGTGGAGTTCGACACGTCGACTGCCTCGGCGCCGAATCGGCCCGCGGTGGAGATCGACGTCGTGAGCGACGTGACGGTCGGGATCGCCCAGGCCGCCGATTCCGAGCGGCTGCAGATCGACCACGCTCCAGACGAGCCGAGCCCCGACATGCCTGCGGTTTTGACGGCGGAGCGTCCGGCACGAGCGGACGAGACCCCATACGTGGAGGTTGCGTCCGATGCGGCACCGACCGCGGAGCCGGGAGCAGCCGTGCCGGTCGTCGGCGAGGAAGCCCATTCGCAGCCGGCCCAGGCGCCGGCCGACGATGCGTTCGGGTTTCTCGGTGCTGCCGAAGAGGCCGCGGCTGCGTCCGACGACGACCAGCTCGGCGACTTTCTCAAAGGACTCAAGTAGGTGCTGTCAGCCGGTCTCGTGTGCTTGTTGGCTCTCAGCACGCCCGAGGCGTGAGCCGAAGGGAATGGCCGCGTCGATTCGCAACCGGGGCATCCTCTCGGCTCACGCCTCGGGCTTCCTTGGCGGAACAACGTCCTACGGGCGGCGGGCCTTGTTCTTCGGAGGTGGTGGCATGACGGGGTTGGTGAGCGTGATCTTCAGGCTCGTCACCAACAGTTTCCCGTGCTGGTAATACTGGCCCTCCGCCTCGACGTGGTCACCGGGTGCGGCGAGGCTCACGTTTGCCGACCGCACCACGAGTTCGGCCTCCGCGGGCACGGTGACGTCGAACTTCTCCCGCCCCGCGATGATCGTGACGACATCCCCTTCGACCTGCTTGATCGTACCCGCGAGGAGATAGGTTCCGGCTGGCCGCTTGCCGGAGAATCGCTTGGCGCCCGCATCGGCGATGCCCAGCCCGCCGGCCATCACGCCAGGTGTGCCGCCGTCGGTGAACGCCACCTGCAGTGCCGGCTCGGTCACCTTGCCGAACTCGTCGAGCGTAATGGCGACGTTCACGAACTGCTTTGGCTGGAGCATCTCGCGGCTCGCTTTGCCAGTCACCTCGATCTTCGCGTTCGGGGCCGGCATGGCCTGCCATTCGTTTCCCCCATGCGGGAGCCGCAACCTCAGCATGCCGGGACCGACCTCGATGACCTGCCCGTGCTGGTCGTCTTTCTCGAGCGACTTCAGCGGGCCGGGCGGCTGGGCGTGGAGGATCGTCTTGGGCATGAGCCCAAGCCCCGCGGCGAGCGCCGCCGCGATCACGTGGCGATGAAAAACGCAGCGAGACCAGCGAGAACCGTCCATCTGGCGTTTCCTACAAATTCGAAGCAGACTCTGTTCCGTTACCCCCTACTATAACTGCTCGGGTTTTCACACCGGAACGGATCCCCGCCAGGCCCAGTCTTGACCATGCCCTCCGTCCTCCGCCGCATCACGATTCTCGACCTTGCCGCCGCCAAACGCGACCGACGGCCGCTCACGATGGTCACCGCCTACGACTGGTCGAGCGGCCGGCTCGTGGATGCCGCCGGGGTCGATTGCGTGCTCGTGGGCGACAGCGTGGCGATGGTGGTGGCGGGCCGCAGTTCGACGCTCCCGGCCACACTCGACCAGATGATCTACCACGGCGAGATCGTGGCCCGCGCCGTGTCGCGGGCACTGGTCGTCGTCGACCTCCCCTTTCCGCTCCAGCATCTCGGGCCGCGCACGGCCGTCGAAGCGTGCGCCAGGATTCTCAAGGAGACGGGCTGTCAGGCCGTGAAACTCGAGGGCACGGCCGGGCAGGCCGACGTGATCCGGGCGATCGTGGCCGCTGGCATTCCCGTGATGGGCCATGTCGGCCTCAGGCCCCAGGCCGTGCATCAGCTCGGCGGGTATCGCGTGCAGCGCGACATCGACCACCTGCTCGAAGACGCCTGCGCCGCCGCAGACGCAGGGGCGTTTGCCGTGGTCCTCGAATGCATTCCGCCCGACGCCGCCCGCACGATCACGGCGGCGCTCTCCGTGCCCACGATCGGCATCGGCGCCGGGCCGAACTGCGACGGCCAGGTGCTCGTCTATCACGACCTCGTGGGCCTCTCGCTCGACCGCGTACCGAAGTTCGTGCGTGGCTACGCCGATGCGAAGACACAGATCGCCGCAGGCCTCACCCGCTGGAAGCACGACGTCGAGGCGGGCACGTTTCCGGGCCCTGCCGAGACGCTACCGTAGCGTTTACGGCAGCACGACCTCGTCGGAGATCACGACGGGCTTGCTCGCCGACACGGCACCAGCCGGCAGTGGGCCGGGAGAACCTCCGGGGCCGACAGGCAGTGATGGAGCACCGACGCCTCCGACGGGCCCGCCACCCATGGGCATGCCGCCGTCGACCACGGCGCCTTGGCAGTCGTTGCATCCGCCCGCGACACCGCCTGGCATGGCGTGCGGCATGCCACCCGCCGATTGGCAGCAGTCTGACTGCTGACCGCACGGCCGCATCGCCGGAGCGGCGGCGGGCGTGATCGTGGCGCCCGGTGGCGTGAAGCCGGGCGGATAGTGCCCGAAGCACTTCTCGTATTTCCACACCTCGAGGGCGATGTAGCGTTCGTTGAGCGACTTACAGCCGCCGGCGCCCGTCGCCGCGAGCACCGCGCCGCCCACGAGCATGATTCGGCCGAGTTTCATGATCCGCATCGCACTGCCTCCGTCGTCGCGCCGCCCGACAGGCAGCTGGATAGGGACGGCGCCGTGCGCTTTGCCGCGACGCCTGGCAAACCTACCCCACGAGGGATGCGCGGCAAGAAAAAAACAGAGGTCGAGTCGTGGCCTGACGGCGTTCTTTGGAAAACTGTGCGGATCGTGCGGAGAGCGACTTCCCGCCCGGCTGGATGCCGGCCGCCGGCCGCGGTGCGTCAGCCCTTGCGGTGGCGGATTTTGGCCCGCATGCGCCGCTTCTTCTGGCCGAGTTTGCGTCTGCCCTTGCCGGTCTTCTTGACACCCATGCTGCACTCCACGGTTGGAAAATGATCCGGAGAAATTCCGGACTCTCGAGCCGCAGTTGTAGAATGCGCCCGCTGCGGCTTGCAAGGACGTGCAGCCATAGCGGCCCTCCCGCCCCGGCTCATGCCATCGCCCAACCCTCGCCCCATGATCGTCTTTTTTCCCACCTATGCGACCCGGGAGTCCGCGGAGGGGCCGTGGCGGGCTGCCGTGGCGGGCATGGTCACCCGCCCGCTGCCGCTTCGCAGTCGCCGGCGCACGATGGCCGTCGCGGTGCTCCGGCGGCTGCTCGATCTTGACGCCGAGCAGGCCGGCTCGGAGGTATTTCAGCGCCGGGCCGAGGCGTTTTTGTTTCAGCGCGTCGTCGGCCAGCCCGTGCAGGTGTCCGTCGCCGGGCGCGTGTACGACGCCGGACAGACCGATCGCACCGGACACTTCCACGCGGTGCTCGACCTCGACGAAGCGCAGGTGCGCGAGGCGACGAGCACCCTCGGCGCCGATGGACGGTGGATCGCCTACGAAGGGCTGGCGGTGGACGCCGACGATCACGACGCACCGCCGACGCCCGGGGGCCGCGTGCATCTCGTCGACGGCACAGGCTTCTCGGTGATCTCCGACATCGACGACACTGTGAAGGAGACCAACGTCGCCAATCGACGCGAGCTCCTCGCCAACACGTTCATTCGTGATTTTCGGGCCGTGCCGGGCATGGCCGACGTCTACCGGGCCTGGCAGGCCCGCGGAACCGCGTTTCACTATGTGTCGGCGAGCCCCTGGCAGCTGGCCGAGTGTCTCGAGGGGTTTCTGGGCGATGTCGGCCTTCCGGCGGGCTCGCTCCACCTCAAGCTCTTCAGGCTCAAAGACTCCACGCCCCTGGGCCGGCTGCCGTCGCGCAAACGTTCCAAGCGGCGCACGATCGAACGCATCATGGAGGAGTTTCCCGAACGAAGGTTTCTGCTCGTCGGGGATTCCGGCGAACGGGATCCCGAGGTGTATGCGGCCGTGGCCAAGCGACGCGGCGATCAGGTCGCAGGGATCGTGATCCGCCAGGTCGACGGCAAGGCATCACGCGAAAAAATCCGCTCCCGGCTCGACCGCCTCGCCCGTCGGCTGCCGCCGGGGCGGCTCACCGTGTTCAACGCCGCCGAGGAACTGCAGGGCCTGGCCGTTCAGGGGCTCTCGAAGGCATTTTGAAAGTGCTCGACCTGGGGCCGCCCCTCGGGCCCGTCGAACGTGACGGTCACCACGTCGATCCGCACCGAGCAGTCTTCGAGATGGTGGCGACGAATGTAGGCCGTCGCGAGCTGGGCCACGCGCCGCTGCTTGTGATAGCCGATCGTCTCGGCCGGATGGCCGTGGGCCGTGCTGCTCCGCGATCGCACCTCCACGAACACGACCGTGCGGCCGTCGAGCGCGACGAGATCGATGTCGCCCCGCAAGATCCGGTCCCGCGTGGCGACGATGCGGTAGCCAATGCCGCGCAGATAGCTGGCGGCCTCGGCCTCACCCCGGTGCCCGAGCGTGTCACGGGACGGACGCATGCAAGGCACCTGAACCCTCGAGCGAAACCAGCTCGGGGCGGCAAAAGTCTTGTCGCGTGGGCCGCGGCGGCCCAAGGCTCCTCGAGCGTTCGCCGACCCCTCGCCTCCCCGGTCGTTGATAGGAAAGTAAGTCCTGAAATCACTACCAGACGGCGTCAGGCCTTGGCGGTGGCGGGCTTCTTGGCGGCTTTCTTGGCGGTTCCGGCTTCGGCGACGTCGTCGCGCTTCTCGCGGAGACGCACGGCCTTGCCCACGCGGTCGCGCAGGTAGTAGAGCTTCGCCCGACGCGACACGCCGGATCGCTTCACCTCGATCTTGGAGATCTTGGGGGAATGCAGCGGGAACTTCCGCTCCACGCCTTCGCCCGCGACGATCCGGCGCACGGTGAACATCTCGCGGCTGCCCGACCCGCTGCGGGCGATAACCACGCCGTTGAAGATCTGGATACGTTCCTTCTCGCCTTCGAGGATGCGAGTGTGAACGTCGACGGTGTCGCCGATGGCGAATGCGTCTGGCTGGGGCTTGAGGCTCGAGGCTTCGACATGGGCAAGGATCTTCTGGCTCACGGCATGCTCCTTTGGGGCTGGTTGATCGGCTGGGTGCGTTGGCGGGTCGCAGTGACGGCCTGTTCATGCCGCCACTCGGCGATCCGGCGGTGGTCGCCCGAGAGCAAAACCTCGGGCACGTGCAAGCCGCGGAACTCCCGCGGCCGCGTGTATTGAGGGCCTTCCACGAGCCGCTCGGCTCCGGAAAACGAATCCTGGCGGGCACTCTCGGCATCGCCGAGCACTCCGGGCACGAGCCGCGCGACGGCGTCGACGATCACCATCGCCGCCACCTCGCCTCCGGAGAGCACGAAGTCGCCGATCGAAATTTCGTCGGGACGAAGCGTCTGGCGAACACGATCGTCAAAGCCCTCGTAGCGGCCGCACATGAGCACGAGCCGGTCGCAACGGGCCAGTTCCTCCACGACAGATTGATCGAGCCTGCGGCCCGCGGGCGTGAGCATCACGAGATGGCCCGGCGCAAGAGCATCAAGCTGCACGCTCTCGACGCAGTCGACCACCGGGCCGGGCATCAAGAGCATGCCGGGCCCACCGCCGAAAGGACGGTCATCGACCTGGCGGTGCACGCCCTCGGCGAAGTCGCGGATGTTGGTCACCCGCACGTCGAGCAGCCCGGAGGCCCGCGCCGCCCCGAGCAGGCTGCCGTCGAGGAAGCCCGTGAACATCTCGGGAAAGAGCGTGAGAATGTCGATGCGCATCGCAGGGACTCATCACCCGGCCCCATCGCACGCTTGACCTGCTGCAAGGGATCGGGAACCACGGAACGATTGCAAACCTGGTTTAGCCGGCGGCGGGCTCCGCCCCGGCCGACGACTCCGCCGGTGCTTCGGCCGGTGCTTCCGCCACGGCCACCTCGGGGGCAGCCGCTTCGGTCGACTCGGCCGCAGCCGCTTCGGGGGCCGGCTCCGTCTTCACTTCGGGAACGAACGCCGGCGGGCCCGGGTCGGGAATCACGCGCGGCAGAGCGAGCCTCGCGCGGGCGAGTTCCATCTCCTTGAGATGCGTCCCTGCTGGACCGTATTTCTTGATCAGCACGCGCACCGCCGGGCTCGGCTGGGCGCCCACCGAGAGCCAATACTGCACCCGGGGGCCGTCGAGGAGGCACCGCGCATCGGTGTCGACGATGGACGTGTCGTAGGTGCCGAGCACCTCGATCTCGCGGCCGTCACGCGGGCTCCGCTTGTCGGTCGCACAAATTCTGTAGAAGGCACGGTTCTTCCGGCCCATCCGCTTCATCCGAATCGCCACTGCCACGGTCTGAAACTCCTCGCGTGTAGGAAAATCGAGCCCTTTAACGTACCGCGCCGCCGCCCAAACCCAAGCCCACCCCCAGGAATGCGTTTTTCCGGCGAAAACCCGTCGTGGAGGACAGGCCCCAGGCTGGAATGCCCGACGTGGCAGCATCGGCTTCGGGCTCCCCATATCCCGCTCGCCGGACGTTCGCCTTCGCCCTCCAGGC
>JBMLMS010000218.1:0-1487 GCA_049243925.1 Pirellulales bacterium | reverse complement strand
TGAGCTAGCGGCGGGAGTTGAACCCGCAACCTGCTGATTACAAATCAGCTGCTCTGCCAATTGAGCTACGCTAGCGGCCGGCCGAGACCGCGAAACATCTGAGTGTACGGAATCGAAAATCCCGTGCAAGACGGCCATTTTCGCTGGCTGGAACGGGCTGGTCGGGGGCAAAATCAGCCCAGCACGAGCTCCACCATCGAGAAGTCGTCGTTGAAATCGTCGCGTCCGGAGAGCTGCCGGACGTGCGAGACGAGCGCGTCCATGCGGTTTGTCGCCGCGGCCGGCGGGGCGGCGAGGGTCGTGAGAAAGTCGTCGAAGGCCCACATCGACCCGTCGGGCCGGCTGATTTCGAAGGCCCCGTCGCTGTACACGACGAGTTGGGCCCCCGGCGGCACTGCGACCGAGCCCGAGCCGAATTCCAGGCCGTCCACCGCCCCGATGAGCGGCCCTTCGGATTCGAGGAGCGTGGCCGCACCCCCTCCGGAGGGCAGGAGCACGGCCGGGGGATGCCCACCGCCGGCCCAGCGGAGCGACCGGTTGGCCGTGTCGTACACGCCGTACCAGATCGTAAAAAACATGTCGTTTTGCCGCTCCATCGGAAACGCCTTGTTGAGCGCCGCGAGCACTGAGCCGGGGTCGTGGAAGTCGGTCTGGGGCAGGGCCTCGCTGCGGATCGCATTCAGTGCCGACACGCTCAAGAGTGCGGCCCCCACGCCGTGCCCGCAGACGTCGAGGAGGTAGACGGCCAGATGTGTGTCGTCGAGATGGTGGTAGCCGAAGGCATCCCCCCCGAGCTCGGCCGACGGGATAAACCGCCAATCGGCCGCCACGCTCCCCAGCTGCTGCGGCGGCGGCAGGAGCGACCGCACGTAGTGCGCCGCCGTGGCCAGGTCGTTGGCCAGCACCTGCTGGCTCGCCTGGAGCGCCGCGAACGCCTCGTTGCGTTCGCCGAGCGCGATAAAGCCGCGGGAGTGGTAGCGGACGCGGGCGATGAGCTCGAGCCGGTCGGGTAGTTTCACGATGTAGTCGTTGGCCCCCACGGCAAACGCCTCGGCCTTCACCGCCGCCTCCTCCTTCGTGGAAAGCACGATGATCGGCACGTCGCGAAACCGCTCGTCGGCCCGAAACCGCTTTACGAGCTCGAGCCCCTCGATCTCGGGCATCACGAGATCTTGGAGGATCACGGTGGGCCCGACCTCGGCCGCCACCTCGAGCGCCCTGGGCGCGTCTTTACAGTAGTGAAACGCGAGCCCCTCCTCGCCGGCGAGCATGCGCCGCACCGCTTCGCCGATGATCGGCTGGTCGTCGACGAGCAGCACGGTTACGCCGCGGGCGGCGGGAATTTTCTGGGTGAGCATGGGAGGTAGCCTACCCGTGTCTCTGACCGGAAGACAGGCGTCCCCGTCTGTCTTTTCAACTCTTTGCGAGCGCGCCGGCTTCGGGCTCCCCATATCCCGCTCGCCGGACGTTCGCCTCCGCCCTCCAGG
>JBMLMS010000217.1:0-1863 GCA_049243925.1 Pirellulales bacterium | reverse complement strand
TCGGCGAGGAAGCAGCGAACTCGCTGATCGTCTGAAACTCCTGGGATTGGCTGCCGACGGTGAAGTAGCTGATGTTCACACCCTTGCCATCGTAAATCCAGCCACCCTCGTAGCGATTGCCCCAGGCCATCTTCGTGCGCATCCAGCTCGTATTGAGATCGAGCTGCAGCGGGTCGGCACCGAAGATGTAGATGCCGCCGATGACGTTCGAACCAGACGTGCCCGATGCCTGAATCGACCCGTTGTTGAGCTGCACGATCGATTGCGGCGAGATCGGCTGGCTCGGGATGAGATAGCCGCCCTTGTCGGTCTGGCCGACTCCGCGCACGTTCGGCGGCGTGATGCCCCAGTAGAGGCGGTCGTAATTGAAGAAGATGCCCTCGCTCGGCTCGGGGTAGATCTCGTAGTCCTGCAGGTCCGGCGGAGCGAACAGCTGAAAGTCGTAGAAGTCCTGATCCGGCAGGAGCGGCATCCAGTCGCCGGCCCGCGACGGCATCACGATCGCACAGGCGACCGTGAGTGTCAGGATCAGTCTTTCGAGCCGTCGGAAACTCGTATTCGTGGCCATCGCTGTAGTCCTGGGGAGCAGGAGCCGGTTTTCCGCACACGCGGATTGCTCGTCTGATATCGGTCGCGCCGGTCGTCCGAGTTGACGAAACTTGGCAGACCTTGCCGTCTGACGAAGCTTTTTCAGTCAGGCTGGAAAAAACTGGCAGTCGAGGCGGGGTCGGGTATTCTGCGGGAAGCCCTGCCTGGGTCCCCGCGAGGAGCCGTCTTCATGATCCGAATGATCCGAATGATCCGACCGTGCCCTGCTGCTGCCCCGCTTGCCGCCCTGCTCCGGTTTGCCTGCCTTACCACGACTCTCGTCGCTGGCCTGGCTTCCCCCGCAACCGCCGAGCCGGCCGTGGCCGAAGAAGTGGGCTTCCTGCGGCTCTCGCGAGACAACGCGGGGGCCCCCGAATCGCTCGACACGTCGATCGTCCGCTACCGCGAAACGCCCGAGGCGGCGGCCCGCGCCGGCCGGCGGACGCCAGTGGAGGTCGATCTCGTCGGTGCGGTGCACCTCGGCGGCAAACCGTATTACGACACGCTCGACCGCGTGTTCCGCGGCTATGACGTCGTGCTCTACGAACTCGTCGCTCCCGACAACGCCCGCGTGCCGAAGCCGGGCCGCAAGCCGGCCGGGGCGATCGGCTCCGCCCAGCAGGGGCTCACGAAGATGCTCGGGCTCGAGTTTCAGCTCGAGCAGATCGACTACACGGCCAAGAACTTCGTCCACGCCGATCTCTCGCCCAAGGAATTCGAGGCCGCGATGGCCAAGCGGGGCGAGTCGTGGTGGAGCATGTTCTTCAAGCTCATGAAGGAGGGATCGGCACGGGCCGAACGCGGCGCCGCCAAGGGAAGTGCCGACGTGGGCTTCGGCGACCTGTTCGGCCTGTTCTTCGGCAGCAACCGCGAGGTGCGCCTGCGGCGGATCATGGCCGAGCAGTTCACCGACATGGACGTGCTCACGGCCGCCTTCGGCGGCGAGGAAGGCTCATCGCTGATCACCGACCGCAACGCCGCCGCCCTCGACGTGCTGCGTGACGAGATCAAGCGGGGCCGGCGGCGAATCGCGATCTTTTACGGCGCCGCCCACATGGACGACTTCGACGAGCGGCTCCGCACCGACTTCGCCATGGAGCCGTTCGAGACCGACTGGCTCGAAGCCTGGGATCTGCGGCTACCGAAATAGTGTGTCCCTCGGCTCGGGGGCGGCAAAAGTCGCCGCTGGGCGGTCTTTCAGATTCTCGCGTGGGCCGCGGCGGCAATCCTGTTCGGCACAGTTGTTGTGCAGTTGGATCGAATTGAGATGTGAAG
>JBMLMS010000216.1:0-3539 GCA_049243925.1 Pirellulales bacterium | reverse complement strand
CGCCGAGGATGCCCCAGAAGAGCACGCGGTATTGATACTTGAGCGGCACGCCGAAATAGCCGAACACCACCGCAAACACGAACACGTTGTCCATCGACAACGACCACTCGACGAGATATCCGGTGAGAAACTCGAGGGCCGCCTTGCCGCCGAGCCACCACCAGACGAGTCCATTGAAGGACAAGGCCAAGGCCGACCAGAAACAGGTCCAGAAAGCGCTCTCACGGAGCGACGGCTCGTGGGAGTGCTTGTGAAAGACCGTGAGGTCGAGGGTCAACATCACGACCACGAAGGCCGCGAACGCCGCCCAGTGGAAGTTCGTGATCAGACCCACCGCAGGGGCTTCGGCCAAGGCATACAGTGGAACGAGGCAGGGGGTGGTCCAGGCAGGCACGATCACTGCGGTCTCCGGAGGATGCGAGAAGTGTAGCAGCAACGGCTGAAATGGCCTCCCTCCCCAGGCGGGCCATGCCCGGCTGCCGCACCGGGGCCACGCCTTACCCAGCGAGCGCCGCGACGAAGCTGGTCGTCATCGCCGCGAACACGTGGGAAATGCGGTCCCACTCGCGGTCCTCGGCCTGGCAGATGAACAGGTAGATCGCATCCTCGGTCTCGAGCGTGCGGACAGCCGCCGTATTGGTGAGGTCGAGACACAGAAAATTGACGTCGTATCCGGCGAGCTCCCGCCCCACGCGCGTGTCGGAGGCTGGTTCGCTGTCGAGATCTCGATACTCCTCGCGCATCTCGGCGACGACGGCCGACGCCAGCGCGGCTGCCTCGCCCCCCGGGGCATGAGCGCTCACCGACCAAAACGCACCCTCGGGGGAATAGACGGTCACCGCGGCCTGACCACCGGCCGAGTCGGTCGTGTCGAGCGTCCAGCTGTCGGGGTAGTCGAAGGCCAGTCCGAATTGATCGAAGTGCATCGTGGCGAACCTGCATGACGCGGAAAACGGGGCCCGAATCATAGCGTTTTTCGCATAGGGAGCGGTCTAGACCGGCCCGCCGGCCACCGCTATCGTCCCGCCCGCGATCCAGCACCTTTTTCCCATCATTCGCACGCGTATGTCGCAGTCGATCGGCACCACCGCGCTCGCCCCTCCGGCCCCCCCGGCCCGGGTGCTCGACTACGCCGTGCCGGCCGTGATCCTGCTCGCCGTGCTGGTGGTGCTCGCACCGGTGCCTCCGGCGCTCGTCGACCTCTTGCTCGCCGCGAATCTGACAGTGTCGATTCTCGCCCTGCTCGGAGCCCTCGCGGCCCGCACGCCGCTCGAGATGGGAGTTTTTCCGACGTTTCTGCTCGGATCCACACTCGTGCGGCTCGTGCTCAACATCGCCACGACACGTCTGATCCTGTCTCGCGCCGCCATCGACGGGGCCGACGCCGCCGGCGAGGTCGTCCAGGCGTTCGGCTCCTTCGTGTCGGCCAACAACCTCGTCGTTGGGGCGGTGATCTTCGGAATCATTGCCGTCGTTCAATTCGTCGTGATCACGGCCGGCTCGACCCGCACGAGCGAAGTGGCGGCCCGCTTCGCCCTCGACGGCCTGCCTGGCCGACAGATGGCGATCGATGCCGAGGCGACGGCCGGTGCGATCACGCGTGAGCAGGCCCGTGCTTTGCGGCTCGACCTCCAGCGCCAGGCCGACTTTTTCGCCAGCATGGATGGCGCCAGCCGATTCGTGAAGGGTGAGGCGGTGGCCAGCGTGATCATCACGCTCGTCAACCTCGTGGGCGGACTCGTGATCGGCGTCATGCAGCACGGCATGCCGGTGCAGAAGGCCGTGGAGATCTACTCCCGGCTCACGATCGGCGACGGCCTGGTGAGTGCCGTGCCGGCGCTGTTCGTGTCGGTGGCAACCGGGCTTCTGATCTCGCGGTCGAGCCAGGCGATCGATCTCTCGCAGGAACTCGGCCGCCAGTTCACCTCCCGGCCGCACGTGCTCGCGATCACCGGCGCGTTCCTGGCGGTGCTCTCGCTCACGGGGCTGCCGTTTCTGCCTCTGGCCGCAATGGCCGCCATCTCCTTCACGGCCGCCTGGTTCACGAGCCGGCGAAACCGCCGTCGTCGACCAGCTGCAGCGTCCGCTCAGCCGTCCCCGGGAGCCTCCGACGCCCAGGCGACTCTCACCGACGTATTGACCGACGAGCGACTCGTCGTGCATCTGGGCCGCGGGCTCCTCGACCTCGTGCAGGCCACCGCTCCGCTCGTGGCCCGCTCCCAGGCCATGCGGTCGGCGGTCGCCGCCGACCTCGGGATCGTCGTGCCGAGCATCGCGTTTCGCGACGATCTCTCCCTGCCGCCACGCGGCTACCGCATCACGATCGCCGGCGAACGGATGCGCGAGGCCGAGCTGCCGCCGGCCGACGGCCGCGAGCAGTCGGTCGGCATCGTGGCGGCAGCCATCGCCGCTGCCGTCGCCGAGCGGGCCGATGCGCTCCTCACACGCGATGCCTGCGCCCGGCTCGTCGAGACACTCCGCGAGTCGCAGCCGGCCGTCGTCGGGCAGATCGTGCCCGACATCCTGTCGCTCGCGAAGATCCACCGTACGCTGCAAGGGCTGCTCCGCGAGGGCTTGCCGATCCGGCCCCTGGCGGAGCTGCTCGAACTCATGGCCGACCATGCCGCGGAGGCGGCCGACCCAGCCGACCTCGCCGACGTCGTGCGTGGCCGCCTGGTGCACGTTCTCTGCCGGCGGCTCCGCGATGCCGATGGCCGGCTCGTGGTCTTGCGACTCACCGACACCGCGGTCGCCGCCCTGTGCGGCAGCGCGGCCGATGTCGCCGACCGCGCCGGCCCGGCCACGAAAGTGGTGGCCGAACTCCGTCGCGCGGCCAGACCGCGGCTCGACCGCGGCGCCGCGGCGGTGCTCGTCGTGCCGGCTGCCGACCGCCGAAACGTCCGCGACCGGCTGGCGCGGCTGATGCCCGGGCTCACCGTGCTCGCCGATGCCGAACTTGCCGGAGAGCCGCGAGTGGAGGTCTTCGCCACGATCACAGGAGCCGAGGCAGCACGCGCTGCATGAGCACACCCAACGAAACAAGATCTCCCGAACACGCCGGATGCACCGGCGCCGCAAAAATCATTCAAGCGAAGCCCCTGCCCCAGCCGATGATGGTCGGTTTGTCGCAAGGAGCGTCGCCGAGCCCGTACCAGTCGATTCCAGCCAGTCAAGGAGGACGCCGTGGCGATTCAATTGTCTCCCGAAGAGGTCTTGGAACTGTGGACGCAGTTCAAAGCCGACCAGTCGAACGAAGACCTGCGCAACCGACTCATCGAGCTCTACCTGCCGCTCGTGAAATACAACGGCGAGCGGATCTGGTCGCGGCTTCCTGAAGGCGTGGAACTTGACGACCTCGTGTCGGCCGGCACGTTCGGCCTGATGGACGCGATCGACGCGTTCGACATGTCACGGGGCGTGAAGTTCGAGACCTACTGCGTGCCCCGCATCCGGGGCGCGATGCTCGACGAACTCCGCACCATGGACTGGGTGCCGCGGCTCGTCCGCTCCAAGGCCAGCAAGCTCAACGAAGCCCTCAA
>JBMLMS010000215.1:0-1929 GCA_049243925.1 Pirellulales bacterium | reverse complement strand
ATTCCAGCGGCGTGATCCAGCTCGAATTCACCGTGGGCACCGACATGTCGCAGGCCCTCGTGAAGGTGAACACGCGGGTCCAGCAGGTACGCGACTGGCCGATCGACGCCGACCGCCCCGTGATCCGCACCGCGAGCGCCAACGACCGCCCGGTGGCCTGGTTGATCCTCGGACAGGCCGCGCCCGACGCCGCCCGGATCGAAGCGGCGCAAGCGGCCCACCCCGACCTCGCCGCCGGCCTCGACCGCGTGCTCCGGGCCCGCTCGCCCGACCTCGCGCTCTACCGCCTGCGCACGCTCGTGGCGGCGCATCCCGAGCTCGCCGCCCTCGCCCCCGCGGAGCTCGATGTCGAGTCGCTGCGCCGCATGGCCGAAGACGAGATCGAAAGCCGGCTCGAGCGGGTCGACGGCGTCTCGAACGCCGATCTCGTGGGCGGCCGGGCCGACGAACTGCAGGTGATCGTCGATCCGCAAAAACTCGCCGCCCGACAGCTCACGATCGACGACCTGCGGCTGGCGCTCGCCAACCAAAACCAAGACACGTCGGGCGGCGACGTGTGGGAGGGCAAGCGGCGGTACGTGGTCCGCACGCTGGGCCAGTTTCGCTCGCCCGAGCAGGTGGAGGGCGTGATCATCACCCGCCGCGGCGGCAAGCCCGTGTACGTACGCGACGTGGCCCGCGCCCAGCTCGGCACGAAGAAACCCGACGGCATCGTGCGGCGGTTCGGGGCTCGCAACATCGCCGTCCGCATCACCCGCGAGCAGGGCGCGAACGTGCTCGACATGATGCGCCGGCTGCGGGCTGTGGCCGCGGAGATCGACGCCGACCTGCGGCCGCGCGGCCTCGCGCTCAGCGTGGTCTACGACGAGACAACCTACATCGACTCCGCCATCGGACTCGTGAACGACAACATCCTCGTGGGCGGCCTGCTCACGCTCGGCACGCTGCTCGTGTTTCTGCGGAACATCCGCTCCACGCTCATCGTGGCCCTCTCGATCCCGGTGAGCGTGATGGGCACGTTCCTCGCGCTCGCCGCCTTCGACCGCACGCTCAACGTGATCAGCCTCGCGGGCATCGCCTTCGCAGTGGGGATGCTGATCGACAACGCGGTCGTCGTGCTCGAAAACATCTTCGTCCACTGGAGCAAGGGGGAGGAGCCGGCCGCGGCCGCCGTTCGCGGCACGACCGAAGTCTGGGGCGCGATCCTCGCGAGCACGCTCACGAACGTCGCGGTGTTTCTCCCCGTGCTCTTCATCGAGGGCGAGGCCGGGCAGCTCTTTGGTGACATCGCGCTGGCGATCGCGGCGGCGGTGGGGCTCTCGCTCGCCGTGTCGGGGCTCGTGGTGCCCGCAGCGGCGGCGTGGCTGCTCTCCGGTCAGCACGCCCGGGAAGCAGTGGCCGTGGTGACCGGGGGTGGCTCACGGCCCGCCGGCGTGGGCCGGTTCGTGGGCGACCTGATCGGCGGATTCGGGGCGGCATTCACGTCGTCGGTCTTGCGTCTCAACCGCTTTCTCCTCGGCGGCGTCGGCCGAGAAGCGGTGACGTCGCTCGCGATCGTGACGGCGGCCGCAGGGGCCACGTGGGCACTCATGCCGAAGGCCGAATACCTGCCCGAAGGCAACCGCAACCTCGTGTTTGGCATCCTCCTCCCACCGCCCGGCTACAACATCGACGAACTGCTGCGGATGGGCGACATCGTCGAGGCCCGGCTCCTGCCCTACTGGGACGTCGATCCGGGCACGCCCGAAGCCGCCGCCCTCGATGCGCCGATCCTCGGCGATCTGTTCTTCGTGGCCCGCGGCCGGAGCGTGTTCATCGGCGTACGCTCACTCGATCCGCTCCAGGCCGCCCGGCTCGTGCCGCTCATCCAGCGCGTGGCGGCCGATCTTCCGGGCACGTTCGCCGTGGCCAAGCAGTCGAGCCTCTTCG
>JBMLMS010000214.1:0-1029 GCA_049243925.1 Pirellulales bacterium | reverse complement strand
CTGGGCGAGCTCGTTCAAGGCCTCGGCCATCGCCGGATGCGTCGGGCCGTACGCCCGCTCGGCGAGGGCCACCGACATCGTGGCTGCCCGCAGGGCCTCGGCCTGCCGTCCGCGTTTGCGGAGGTCGCGCACGTCGTCGGCCAGTTCGACCCACTTGGCCTTCAGGTCTTCTGCGGTCGGCTCCGGCACGCGGGTGAGCTGCACCCACGCCAACGCGACGCTGACGAGCACCGCCACGGCGATCGCCCCGAGGGCGACGGGCTTGGGAATCTGCTGGGAAAGGTTCACGGCCGTCGCTCCAGTGGTGGGGTGCTCTTCGCGGAAAGCATGGTGATACGCCGGATGCAAGCGGTCGGGGTGTGAGATTTCAATGAAATCGAGCGATTGCCGCCACGATTTCGCGCGATTCTCACGGACGACTCATCAGCCGCTCATCAACGGCCTCTATCCTGCCCGACGTCAACGAGGCAGCCGAAGTGTTCGGCTCCCGGAGGCAGAGACGGTTTTCATGCGTGTGATCTCAAGGAGTTTCTTCATGCGTTCTTTTCAAGCCAAGGGCCGGCAGGGTTTCACCCTCGTCGAGCTGCTGGTGGTGATCGCGATCATCGGTGTGCTGGTGGCGCTCTTGCTGCCGGCTCTGTCGTCCGCTCGCTCTGCTGCGAATGCCTCGGGCAGTGCAAACAACATGTCTGGCTTCGGCCGGGGTTTTGAACTGTATGCGACCAACAACAATGGCGTGTACACGTCTTCTGCGTTCGACCACTGCCGCGATGGCGACATCCGGAGGTACGGCTGGGTGGCCGACCTCATCTCGTCGAAGGTCTCGGCTCCGGGCAAGGCCCTCGATCTGGGCAGCCGGAACAAGATCAACGAGAAGGTGGGCGACTACATGGGTGCCACCACGAAGACCTCGGACATCACGCGGTCGGGCGCCCCGGCCGGCCGGTGGACGAGCGACATGACCAACGACAGCGGCTCGGCGGTGAGCGTCTCTGCTCACGATGATTCGAACTCCGGCGAAGCCTTCTT
>JBMLMS010000213.1:0-8807 GCA_049243925.1 Pirellulales bacterium | reverse complement strand
CGTCGAGATGGCTGAGGCCGACGACGATTCGTCGTTCGATGCCGATGCCGATGCCGATGCAGCTGACGCCGTGGCCTCCGAGGCGTCCGACGGTGTGGAGGCCGACGACGCTCCGCCGGTCCCGATCCGCTCTCTCGCCAGCCGCCGCAAGCCGGCCTCCGTGCTCGAAATCGCGCCTGACCCGTCTGCCGATTACGAACTGCCCTCGATCGATCTGCTCCTGCCGGCCGAGCAGCTCCAGCTGGAGGCCCAGGAGCAGGAAGTGCGCGAGCGGGCCAAAGTGCTCGAGAAGACGTTCGCCGACTTCGGCTTCAAGGTGCGCGTCGTGGAGGTCGAAACCGGCCCCGTCATTTCGCAATACGAGATCGAACTGGAAGCGGGTCTGCGGCTCGCCAAGATCGCGAACCTCGCCGACGACATCGCGATCGCCCTCCGCGTTCCGAGCGTGCGGATCGTGGCCCCGATCCCCGGCAAAAACTCCGTGGGCATCGAGGTGCCCAACACCGACCGGCAGATGGTGCGGCTCCGCGAGGTGATCGAGGAGACGCAGGCCAAGAGCCGCACGATGAAGATCCCGATCTTCCTCGGGAAAGACGTGGCGGGCAATCCGATGGTCGTCGACATGGCGAGCATGCCCCACCTCTTGATCGCGGGCCGCACCGGCACGGGCAAGAGCGTGTGCTTGAATTCGCTGATCGTCTCGATGCTCATGACGCGTCGGCCCGACGAGGTGCGGATGCTGATGATCGACCCCAAGATGGTCGAGCTCACGCCCTACAAGTCGCTGCCGCACCTCATGCATCCGGTGGTCACCGACATGCGAAAGGCCGAGGCGATCCTCGCCTGGGCTGTGGAGAAGATGGAGGAGCGGTATGCCCTCCTCGCCAAGGTGGGCGTGCGGCATCTCTCGCAATACAACGCCCTGGGCCGCGATGTGATCCTCGAGAAGATGAAGCCCGAGCATGAGGAGGAGGCTGCCGCCATCCCGACCACGATGCCCTACATCGTGATCATCGCGGATGAGATCGCCGACATGATGATGACGGCGGGCAAGGAGATCGAGCAGCACATCATCCGTCTCGCCCAGAAGAGCCGGGCAGTGGGCATCCACCTCGTGCTTGCCACGCAGAAGCCGACGGTCGACGTGATCACCGGCCTCATCAAGAGCAACCTGCCGGCCCGAATCGCCTTCCAGGTGGCCAGCCGCACCGACAGCCGCGTGGTGCTCGACGAAATGGGCGCAGAGCGGCTCCTCGGCAACGGCGACATGCTCTTCCTCTCGCCGGGCACGAGCCAGATCCTGCGCGGTCAGGGCACGTATCTCTCCGACGACGAGATCGGCCGCGTGATGGCGGCCGTCGGCACCGACAAGCCGCAATATGCCGAAGAGCTCGTGAACCTCCAGCCCGCGCCGTCTGGCGATGCGGCCAAGGGTGGCCCCAGCCCGAAGGACAAAGACGACCTCTACGAAGCGGCCGTCGAGGTGGTGATTCGCGAGGGCCGCGGCAGCGTGTCGCTCCTCCAGCGGGCACTCGGCGTGGGCTATGGCCGTGGGGCCCGGCTCATCGACTTCATGGCCGAGGATGGCGTCGTGGGCCAATACGCTGGCTCGCAGGCCCGCGAGGTGCTCCTCACGCTCGAACAGTGGGCCGAGCGCAACGGCACGCAGCCCGTGCCTGCCGACCCGGCACCCCGCGGCAAGCTCAAGATTCAGCCGCACGCAGCCCCGGCCCTCATCGACGAGGATGAGGAGGCCGACCGCGAGGAAGCCTTCGAAGACGAACTCGATGAAGACGAGCTGACCGACGAGGACGACGAATACGCCGACGACGAGGCTGACGACGACTCCGACCTGTAGGTGCAGACTGGCAGTCTGCACTGAGCGCTCTGCTGCGAAATAGGCTGGAAACGACGCCGATTTCAGCCTGGTCCGATTCCGACTAGGCTAGCACCATGCGTACGATCGAAATCTACGACACCACGCTCCGCGACGGCAGCCAGGGGGAAGGGGTCAACTTTTCCCTGGAAGACAAGCTGGCGATCACCCGCCGGCTCGACGAGGCGGGCGTCGACTTCGTCGAGGGCGGCTACCCACTCTCGAACCCGAAGGACGCGCAGTATTTCGAGCGGGTGCGGGGGCTGAACCTCCGGCACTCGCGGGTGTGCGCGTTTGGCATGACCCGGCGCCGCGGCATGACGGCCGCCGCCGATCCGGGCATGAAGGCCCTGCTCGACGCCGATACGCCTGTCGTGACGATCGTGGGCAAGACATCGGCCTTTCACGTCAGCGAGGTGCTCGGCGTCTCGCGCGAGGAAAACCTCGCCATGATCGCCGACACGGTGGGCTACCTCACCCAGGCCGGCCGCGAGGTTTTTTACGACGCCGAGCACTTCTTCGATGGCTGGAAGCTGGATGCCGACTACTCCGCCCAGACGATCGTGGCCGCCGCCCGGGCGGGAGCCACGCGGATCGTCTGCTGCGACACCAACGGCGGCACGCTGCCCGGCGAAGTGACCAGGATTCTCGGTGAGGCAGCTGCGGCGTTGAAGGCAGCAGGGTGCGAACGTCCCCTGGCGATCCACTGCCACAACGACTGCGACCTCGCCGTAGCCAACTCGCTCACCGCGGTGGCCGCAGGGGCGGTCCAGGTGCAAGGTACGATGAATGGCATCGGCGAGCGCTGCGGCAATGCTGATCTGATCTCGGTGGTGGCGAACCTGGCCCTCAAACTTCCGGGCTACTCGGTGCTCGGAGGCCACGGCGGGGCGCACCTCACCGAGCTCTCCCGCTTCGTCTACGAAACGGCGAACATGAGCTATCGCCCCGGCCAGCCGTTCGTCGGCGCGAGTGCCTTCGCCCACAAGGGCGGCATGCACGTCCATGCCGTGGCGAAGGCGACCGAGTCGTACGAGCACATCGCCCCCGAGGCGGTCGGCAACTCGCGACGGATTCTCGTGAGCGAGCTCTCGGGCCGCTCGAACATCGCGGCGCTCGTGACCCGGGCCGACGTGAAGAACGACCGTGCCCTGCTCGACGCGGTTTTGGCGGAGGTCTGCCGGCTGGAGAACGAGGGCTGGCAGTTCGAGGCGGCCGGGGCGTCGTTTGACCTGCTCGTCGATCGCATCGCGGGCACGTTCACGCCGGCGTTCGTTCGCGACAGCTACAACGTGGATGTCGAGAGCCGCGGCGAGGGCGATGTCCGCACGCTCGCCACCGTGAAGCTCCATGTGGCCGGCGGGCTGCGGCACGAAGTTGCCGAGGGCGACGGCCCTGTGAATGCCCTCGACGCGGCCCTGCGCAAGGCGCTGGCCGCCACCTATCCGGCCGTCGAGCGGATGCACCTGCTCGACTACAAGGTGCGGGTGATCAACGCCCAGGAAGGCACGGCGGCCAAGGTGCGCGTGTCGATCGAGAGCACCGACGGCGACCGCGTCTGGGGCACCGTGGGCGTCAGCGAAAACGTGATCGAGGCCAGCTGGCTCGCGCTCGCCGACTCGTTCCACTACGTGCTGCGAACCACGTAGAAGTAAGACAGGCTTTAGCCTGTCGTGCCCGATGTAGGACAGGCTTTAGCCTGTCTTTCTTCGTGACAGGCTAAAGCCTGTCCTACATTTCGGAGAGCCGCATCGTGTCGTCGAACGAGCGCAACCCCGCAGTCGCACCCACACCCGTCACGCAGCACGCGGCCGTGGCGGCCCCGAGCCGGCCGGCCTGCTCGAGCGGCATCCCGCGCAGAATGCCAGTGATGAGCCCGGCGAGCAGCGAGTCGCCGGCACCGGTCGTGTCGGCCACGGGGCCGGGCGCCGGGATGCACGGGATCTCGAGAAACTCTCCTGCCCGCGGGCTCAACAGCGTGCCTCGCGATCCCAGCTTCACGCCCACGATGCCCCCGGCCCCGTGCGCGCGGTAGCAGTCGACGATCGCTCGCGGGTCGGCGAGGCCCGTCTGGTGCACCGCCTCGTCGAGGCTCGGCACGTAGAGATCCACGTGCGGCAGCGCCGGAGCGATCGCGGCAAGCACGCCCCCGCTGCCGCCCGTTTCGAGCGCCACCTGGCAGCCGAGGCCCCGCAGGAAGGCCGCCGCCTCACCGATCGTCGGTTCAAGCGCAGGCAGCAGTCCGAAGTAGCCCACGAGCGCGAATCGAGCCTTGGCGAAGTGCGCTTCCTGGCGACGGAGATACGCGGCGTCGAGCGCTCCGCAGACCCCCACGTGATGGGCAAAGCTGCGCTCGCCGCCCGGATCGATGAGCACCGCCGTGGAACTCGTGGCGAGCGACGGGTGTGCCTCGACCGCCTCGGTGGCGATCCCCTCGGCGCCCAGGTGGCGCCGGACAACGCCGCCCCACACGTCGTCGCCGACGATCGCCGCGGCCGCGACCCGCATGCCGAGCCGGCGCATCGCGATCCCGGAGTTGCAGACGATCCCGCCGGTCGTGACGTCGATCGGATCGACGTGGAACAGCCGCCCGCCACCGATCGGCGCGGAGAGCCCGACCGGCTTGACGAGAATGTCGGCAGTGCAGGTGCCGCAGACGATGCAGTCGATTGGTAGCTGGGGCATGACGTTGCGTCGGGATGGCGTGATCGGGCGTCAGGTCATCAGTATCGACCAAGGAGCCCGCGGGCGCAAATGGGCCCGGCACGTCGAAATTTGTACGTTTTATCGTTCGGCCGGCGATGGGGAGGTCGACGCGAGCGCGACGAGGTGTGCCCCGGCGGAGTGTCCCATGAGGAAGATCCTGTGCGGGTCACAGCCGTGCTCTCCGCCGTGCTCGTGCAGCCAACGGATGGCTTCGGCCACGTCCTGGGCCTGCTCCCGCGGCGACACCGTGTCGGCAAGCCGGTAGTTCGCGCTCGCGAAGGCGTACCCCTGGCCGACGAATGCGGCGGGCTTGGCCCCGACCATCGATTTATCGCCCTTGCGCCACGCTCCCCCGTGAACGAAAAGAACCACCGGCCGTGGCCGTCGGTCGCCGGGCTCCTGTTCCGAAAGGTAGAGATCGAGCGTCCGCCCCGGCTCCGCTGACGCGCCCGAATATGCGATGTCCCGCACGACCCGGATCGCCGGCGCGATGTCCGCCGCGCCGGCTGCGGCAACCGGCAACGCGAGCCACAGGGTGGTGAGCAGCACGCGTCGGGAAAAGCGTTTCATATCGAGAGGTTTCCGGAATCCAGGTAACCATGGCCGGGCGTGAACGCACCGGATCCACACGATCACTATCCCTTCAACGGCTGATCTCCGCCCCGGTTGCGACGTTCGCCAGGATCACCCGAGAGGCGAAACAGGACCGGCTGCATGTCGGCTGCGGCCTTCACAAGCTTCCGAATGCCCTGCCGTGCAACGCGGCCCGGTGCTAGAATCACAATTATGACAGTCCACATGCGCGACAACATGCTTGCCGCCGTCCGTGACGCCACCGTCGCCACGTACGGTGAGCGGCTGATCGCGCTCGCAGTTTTCGGTTCGTGGGCGCGGGGCGAAGCCACGCCCGCGTCCGACCTCGACCTGCTCGTCGTCGCCGAGCCTCTGCCTCCGAGCCGCATGAAGCGGGTGCGGGAGTTTCGCAGGGTGGCGGACGCTAGCCGGGCCGTACGGTCCCGCGTGTGGTCCGATCATGGGCCTGAGATAGAGCTCGCCCCCGTCTTCAAAACTCCGCAAGAACTGGCTGCCGGCAGTCCGCTGTACCTCGACATGACACTGTGGCGGATCGTGCTCATCGACCGCGCCGGCATGCTCGAGGCGTTTCTCGAGGGACTGCGCAAACGGATGCAGGCGCTGGGATCAAAGCGGGTGCCCTTCAAGGGGGGCGCCTTCTGGGACTACAAACCCGACTTCCGGCCGGGTGAGGTGGTCGAACTGTGACGACGAATGATCTCGCGGCCGGGTACCATCGAAAATGTGGTGACCGTCTTGCGGCGCTGGATGTGCTCCATTCGCGAGCTGCGTTTTCGGACGTGGTGCGGGAGAGTCAGGAGGTCGTGGAGCTCGCGCTTAAGGGCATGCTCCGCTGGGCGGGCATCGACCCTCCGAAGATCCACGACGTGGGCGACCTGCTGCTCCAGTTTGCAGATCGTTTTCAGGGCGTGACCGGTCACGAACTGGCGGCGTTGGCCGAGGCATCAAAGGAACTGCGGAAAGAGCGGGAATTCAGCTTCTACGGCGACATCGACTTCATTCCGACCGATGAATACGACGCCGATGACGCCGACACGGCCCTCGGCCAGGCGCGGCTCGCCACGGCCTGCCTCGGTCGACTGCTTGGCCGATAACGGGGTATCACTCAACGTGTGGCAGGACGGGGCTGGCGTAGTCCGGCGCTCAGCGTCACGCCAGGATCGGCTCGATCACGTGGCCGTGCACGTCGGTGAGCCGGCGCTCGATGCCGTTGTTGTAGAACGAAAGCCGCGTGTGATCGAGGCCGAGGAGGTGCAGGATCGTGGCGTGCAGGTCGTAGATCGTGGCCACGTTCTCGACGGCCTTGTAGCCGAAGTCGTCGGTGGCGCCGTGGTGAAACGCCCGCTTCACGCCCGCACCGGCGAGCCACACGGTGAAGCCCGAGGGATTGTGGTCACGGCCGTTGGCCCCCTTCTGGAACGTGGGCATCCGGCCAAACTC
The DNA here is from genome assembly GCA_049243925.1 of Pirellulales bacterium. GTDB lineage: Bacteria > Planctomycetota > Planctomycetia > Pirellulales > UBA1268 > RGVT01. The sequence continues at coordinate 2,191 of JBMLMS010000213.1, read as the reverse complement.
CGTGACGAACGCCACGAGCGTGTCGGCCAGGAGGCCGCGGTTCTTGAGGTCGCGGAGCAGGCCCGCGACCGGTTGGTCGAGGATCGGGCCGTGGACGCTGTATTGCTTCTCGAGCGTCTTGTGGCCGTCCCAATTGCCCACCCCCTCCCCCATCGCGTAGCCGCCGTTGAAGAGCTGCACGAACCGCACCCCCTTCTCCACCAGCCGGCGGGCTAGGATGCAGTTGCGGGCAAACCGGGCCTTGAGTGAGTTCTTCGTGTCGTCGGCGCCGTAGAGTTTGAGCGTCTCGGCCGACTCGTCGGAAAGGTCGGCCACCTTCGCTGCCGAGAGCTGCATCTTGGCGGCGAGCTCGTAGGCGGAGATGCGGGCCGCGAGGTCGGTGTCGCCCGGATGCCGGGCGAGGTGCTCCTCGTTGAGCATCCGGAGAAAGTCGCGGGTGGCGAGGTCGGCGCTTTCCGGGATCGACGCCGGCCGGGCGAGGTTTGGGATCGGCCGGTCGGCATTGAACGCCGTGCCTTGGAACACGGCCGGCAGGAACGCGCTCTGCCAGTGCCGCGGCCCGTTTTGCGGCACGCCGCGCGGGTCGGGGATCGCCACGAAGGCCGGCAGGTCGCGGCAGTCGCTGCCGAGGGCGTAGGTCGTCCAGGCGCCGATGCTCGGGAAGCCGTCGAGCGTGAAGCCTGTCGACATCTGGCTTTCGGCCGGACCGTGGGTGTTGCTCTTGGCCGTCATCGAGTGGATGAAGCACATCTCGTCGGCCAGTTCGCCGAGGTGCGGCAGGAGGTCGCTCGTCATCGTGCCGCTCTCGCCCCTGGGCTTGAACTCCCAGAGCGGCTTGATGAGGTTCCCCTGCTCCCCCTGAAACGTGATCAGCTTCTCACCGCTGGCCGTGGGCATCGGCGTGTCGTGAAGCCGGATGAGCTCGGGCTTGTAGTCGAATGTGTCGACGTGGGAGAGCGCGCCCGAGCAGAAGATCATGAGCACGTTCTTCGCCTTCGCCGGGAAGTGCGGTGCCCGCGGGGCATACGGCTGGGCCGGGTCGATCGCCGGCCGGATCGGCGGCTCGCCGGCGAGGAGCCGCTGCTCGTGAAGCAGCGCCGCAAGCGCGATGCCAGACAGACCGGTGCCGCCCCACTGGAGGAAGTCCCGACGATCGAGCATCCGGCGGCCGGCATGGGAGAGCGCATGTCGCATGGGGGCCTCAGTAGACGGTGATGAATTCGCTGGCGTTGTAGAGGCTGCGGCAGAGGATCGGGAGGCCGTGGGCGGCCACGAGGTCGCGGCCGGCGACGAGCTCCCGGTCGCTGGCCTCGCGGCCAAACGCGAGTTCGATCGCGCGGGCCACCTGCAGGCCGGGATCGCTCCCTGCCTCGCGCTCGACGCGCTTTGCGAGCCGGCTGGCCTGATCGAGCAGGAATTCGCCGTTGAGCATGTTGAGGGCCTGGAGCGGAGTCGTGCTGCTCGTGCGCTTGGGCTGCACCTGGCCGGCATCGGGGCAGTCGAACGCGCCGAAGAAGCTGTCGAGCTCGGCCCGCGGCTTCGTCTGATACACCATCCGCCGAAACTCCTCGTCGGTGAACGTCGTCTTCGTGGTGTAGACCTTCACATAGTTCGTGTTCGGCTCGAAGAGGTCGAAGCCCGGCCCGCCCATCTTGCGGTTGAGGCTGCCGCTCACGGCCAGGATCGCGTCGCGGAGCGGCTCGGCCTCCAGCCGCCGCGGCGGATACCGCCAGAGGAGCCGCGACCCCGAATCGGCGGCGAGGGCGTCGGGCCGGGCGGTGCTCGTCTGCCGGTAGGCCCGGCTTGTGACGATCAAGCGGTGGATGCGCTTGAGCCGCCAGCGGTCGGCGGGGTTTGCAGGGTCGACGAGTTCGCTCGCCAGCCAGTCGAGCAGCGCCGGATGGCTCGGCGGCCCGCCGTTGACGCCAAAGTCGCTCGGCGTGTCGACGATGCCGGTGCCGAAGTGGTGGTGCCAGAGCCGGTTCACGATCACGCGGGCCGTGAGCGGGTTTGCCGGCGAGGCGATCCAGTCGGCGAGAGCCTTGCGGCGGTCTTTCTCGGGCGCGTCGGCAGGCAGTTGCCAGGTCGCGCCGAATCCCGTCAGGCCGCCCGGAGGAACCTCCTCCCGCAGCGCCATCGGATCGCCACGGAAGAACCGGTGGGTCTTCCCGGGTGTGACAAACTGGCCCGC
>JBMLMS010000212.1:8295-13595 GCA_049243925.1 Pirellulales bacterium | reverse complement strand
CAACGTCGGAAGGGGGCACCTCCGCAGGGCCTGGACCTTCCGGGCATCAGGGACGTCCTGACTGCCTCTGAACCAACAGGATTTTTCCAGTAGCAAAGGCCGTGCCGAACGCCGTGCCCGCTTTTTGCTCGCCCCTCGCTCGTTGGGACGCCGCTTCGCCCTAGCCTGCGTTTCCTGCCTGTTTTCCGGGATCTTGTCCCAGCAAAAAATCGATACTGCACGTCCAGTCCCACAGCCCGACAACTCGGCGCGGCACGATTTCAGAGCATCGCTGTGCGCAGGAAACAGGCATCATCTGCACGGCTCGTTCGCCCTTCACCCCGTCGCACAGGCTCTCAATGAGCGATCTGCACGCCCTCATGACCGGAAGCCCCGGCGACCGCCCAACGCTCGTGGCCCGCCTCGCGGAACTGTTTCCTGACAGCGTTCGCGGGCAACCGCTCGACGCGGCGTGCCGCCTCGCGATCCGGGGCGGCCGACAGGCGGCGCTCGAGCGGCTCGCAGCGATCGACCCAGTCGCCTATGCCACGACCCGCAACCATGTCGGTGGAAGCGTGACGAAACTCTCGCCGTGGATCCGCCACGGCGTGCTCTCGCTCGCGGAGGTACGCGATGCGGCACTCGCCCGGGCGCGGGTGCCTGAGGACGCGACAAAGCTCGTCTCCGAACTCGGCTGGCGCGACTATTGGCGGCAGGTGCAGGCCGCCCTCGGCCCGGCCATCACCCGCGACATCGAGCCGCCGGCGGCGCGGCGGCGCGGCGGACAGCCGCTCGACCGGATGCCCGACGACGTGCTCACTGGAGCCACGGGTCTGGCCTGCATCGATGCCTTCGTGCGGCAGTTGCACGACACCGGCTGGCTCCACAACCACGAACGAATGTGGCTGGCATCCTGGCTCGTGCACACCCGCGGCGTGCGCTGGCAGACGGGCGCCGACTGGTTCATGGAGCACCTCCTCGACGCCGACCCGGCGAGCAACCACCTGTCCTGGCAGTGGGTCGCCGGCACGTTTTCCGCGAAACCCTACATCTTCAATCGCGAGAATCTCGAGACGTTCACCGCGGGATCGCACTGTGCCACCTGCCCGGTGCGCGGGCACTGCGATGTCGAAGGCACCTACGACGATCTCGCCGCCCGCTGGTTCGAGCCTGCCGCCGGCGGCGACCGACCTTCGCTGCGGATCCCCCCTGCTCCGCCCTGGCAGCCCGGCGCCGATCGCCCGCGGCCGCGCCGGCCGCTCGTGTGGCTCACGCTCGATGCACTCGCCGCCACGAGCCCGGCGGCCCTCGCCCACGCCGGCCAGCCGCGCGTGTTCGTCTTTGATTCCGAATGGCTCGCCACCGAGCGGCCCACGCTCAAGCGGCTCGTGTTCATCAGCGAATGTCTTGCCGAGGTGCCCGGCGTGGAAATCCACCGCGGCGATCCGGCCGAGGTGCTCGCCGCCCGCGCTGCGTCGCTCGGGTGCGACGGAATTGCGCTGGCCGACACGCCCTGCCCGCGCGTCCGCCGTCAGGCGGAGGCTCTCTCCACGACACTGCCGCTCACGGCCGAGCCCTGGCCCCAGTTTTGCAGGCGGGATGGCGTGCGGGATCTGGGACGCTTCTCCCGATATTGGTCGAAGGTGGGCGCTTCGGCCCTCGTGCCCACGTCTGGTTCGCGCTGATCGGCGGCTGACGCGGCGTGCTACAACAGCCCGAGCGACTCGACCCAGCGACAGAGCTCCTCCGCTGGCGGCTCGTTGCCCAACACCTCGGGCAGCACTCCCACCTGGTAGCCGTTGTCGTCGAGCGTGGCCCGGTCGGCATCGACTTTCGGTGGGCCGCCGGTGAGCGGCACGGCAAACAACACCCAGCGACTGCGGCCCGGTTCGGTGGGCTCGACCACGGCCTGCCGCGGCAGGGCGGCATCGAGCAGAGCCACGCCGCGCACCGCCGGCCCGAGTGCCTCGGCGACCAGCCAGCTGAACGTGCCGCCCGGTCCGCGGCCGGCGACGGCGATGCGCGACGCATCGATCGGCCGCCGCGACCGCAACGAGTCGAGCGCTCGGGCCACCGCACGGATGTCGTCGCGGCCCCAGCGTTGCGGATCGACCGGTGTCGGGAGCACCACGGCGACCCGCCGCCGCGCCGCCACCTCAACCCAGGCTTCGGCCGCCTTTGCACCCGCGGCTCCGTCGGCCGCGCCGAGTGGCGGGCCGAAATACACGAGCACGCCCAGCGGCCCCGCCTTCGCATCGGGCAACACCACGACCGGCGGCCTCGCGATCTCGGCTGCTTCGAGACGCTCGACCGTGGCGGGAGCACCAGGCTCGGGCGTGGGCACGGCAGCGGCGGGAACGACGTCCGGCAGCGCTGCAGCGGCGAGGTCCACGGTGCGATCCGTCGTGCCGCGCCGGATCGTGACCGTGAGCATGCGGCCCGCCTCGAAGCCGCCGACAGCCCCCGCGAGCAGCGCCGCCGAATCGACCGGCTGCGGCGGATTACCGTCTGCGGCCACCGCCGTCACCGTGTCGCCAGGCTCGACTCCCGCTCGGGCCGCGGGCCCATCGGGCCAGACCCAGCCCACTTCGACACCCGCAGCGCCGGCGTCGGCATCGGCTGCCCGTCGTGCTGGAACGACGCCGATCATCGGCCGCCGCCACGGGGGCAACGACTCCGCGAGTGTGGCCTGCACCGCCACCCGCTCGGTGCGATCGCCATCGCGCCGCTCCACCACGAGATCGACCGTGTCGCCGGCATACTTCGGGGCGAGCACGTTGCGGAGCTCGGCGATGCGTGTCACCGGCTGTCCGTCGGCCTCGACGACCGTGTCGCCCGTGCGCAGGCCAGCCCGGGCGGCCGGTGAGCCGGCCCGGCAGGTGGCGATCGTGGCCTGCCCGGTGAAGGGATCGCGGGCTGCATACCCGATGCCAAGAATGCCCGCGGTGAGCGTGCGGCCGTCGCGCATATTCGGCAGCACCCGCACGATGTCGACGAGCGGCACGGCGAACCCGATGCCGGCATCGTAGAGCTCCGTGCCCGACGTCATCCCGGCCGTGTCGGCCGGCAAAGGCGCGAGAATCCCGATCACGCGGCCGTGGATGTCGACGAGCGGCCCGCCGTAATTCGCCGGCGAGACCGAGGCATCCGTCTGCACGGCCTTGCCCCACGCCCGACTCGTCGCCGAGAGCACGCCGACGGCCACGCTCGGCACGGCGACATCCCAGGTGCGGCCCACGGCGATCGTCCACTGTCCCACCGCCAAGCTGTCGCGGGGGGCAGGCTCGGGCACGGTGAGTTCGGCGGCGGCTGCCGCATCGACCGCGAGCACGACCAGGCCGCGTGAGAGGTCGCGGCCCACCACCCGGCCCGCTGCCCGCCCGCCGCTCGGCAGCACCACAATCGCCTCCGGCACGTCCTTCGGCACGGCGAACGACGTCGTGACCACGCGGCCTGCGGCGACGACGGTGCCGGTCGACGGCCCCACCGCCGGGGTCGCCTCTGCCGACGCACCGACCTCGGCCGCGGAGACGCCCACCGGCTCGATCCGCACCACGGCCCCGGCCACCCGCGCCACGGCCGCTTGGAAGGCCTGCTCCTCGAGACCGCTCGGATCGTCGGAACGGCCGTCGGCGTGACCACAGCACACCACTCCGCCCAGCGCGATCGCCCAGGCCCATCGCACCATGGGTGTCGCCGGCATCATGGCTTGCCCCCCGCCGGACGCGGCCCGAGTTCGCAATCGACGAGCGTGCCGCGGCGCACCACCGTGACCCGCACGGGCTCGCCCTCGGGCACGAGCGCGAGCGTCTGCCGCACGGCGGCCCGCGATGCGACGGCCCGACCATTGACGGCCACAAGCAGATCGTCGGGCACGAGCCCCGCCCGCGCGGCAGGCGATCCAGGGCTTACGGATTCGACGAATGGCGGCGTCTTGTCGAGCAGGTCGGGCACGAGCACCACGCCGAACGCGAGCGGATTGAAGACGGCCGCAGACGCATCGGCGGGGGGCGGCGCGACCGCCTCGCCGGCGAGCATCTGCCGATAGCTGCGGGCCACCTCGGCGGCCGGCAGGGAGTAATTGAGCCACACCCCGCTCTCCGCCGACCGCAGTTCCTTGCCGAGCAGGCCGACGAGCCGCCCTTGCCGGTCGACGAGCGCGCCGCCGGGCGAGCCGGGATTGTTGGTGGTGCAGTCGAGGATGTAGACGTCGCCGCGAAACGGCGCCTCATAGGCTCCGCGGCGAGCGGCCAGAGGCACGAAGGCGGCGATCACACCGTGCTGGACGCTGACCCGCTCGTCGCCCACGGCGACGCCAAACAGGTTCGAAAGCGCGAAGATCCGGCTCCCCACCGCGAGCGGCGCGGCCTCCTCGAGAACGAAGGCCGGCAACTCCTCGCCCTCGATCTCGAGCAGGGCGAGCTCACGCTGCGGATCGACCCCCTTGAGCGTCGCCCGATACCGGCGGCCGTCGTCGAGCACGCAGTCGATCACTTCGGCATCGAGCACGGTGCTCATCACGGTCACGACATGCCCCTCGGGCGAGACGAGCACGCCGCTCTGGTAGGCCTCGAGCCCACGCACGCCCCCCGCTCCATACACCTTGACCACCTTCCGCGCCGCGGCGGCGATCGTTTCGCCGGGAGCAGCCGCGAGGCTACGGGTGCCGCACGCCAGCAGGATGGCCCCGACGACCACCGCCACGCACACCATCGTCGGCCGGTTTCGGCCGGGCTGTGGGAGGATCACGAGGTTTCTCCAGCGGCCTGCGGAGCTGTGGCCTCGAACCGCACGTCGTCGACATGGAAGGTGCCGAAGAGCGTGTCGCCGTGCCGGACCTCGATGACCGCAGGCAGGCACCGCGGATCATCTGGCCGCAGGGTCATCCGCACGTCGCAGGGATCGGCATCGGGCACAGGCCACAGTTCGATCCCGATCACGCCGCCGTCGTCGGCCACGGCAAACCGGGCTTCAACGGCCGCGGCGGCGGTCTCGAGCACGTCCACGAGGTCTGCCTCGGCGAACTCCCCGAGCGTGGCCGGGTCGCGCGGCTGTGTGCCCCAGTAGCTCGTGCGGCCGAGTTGCGTCGGCCCGTCGAGGAGCAGCCGGCGCCACAAGAGCAGGGCCGCGAGCATGCCGCCGCTGCCGGGCGGACCGGGATCGGCGTCCAATTCGCCAGTGGCGTCAACCTCCGTCGTGCCGGTGGGGAGGTCGATCACGCCGCGGGTGTCGGAGAGCTCGATGCGAAACGGCGCGCCCGATTCCAGCCGGCCGCTCATCACCCACGCGCCGGCCGTCACACCCGAGGCCGCCGACGCCGC
>JBMLMS010000212.1:4943-8195 GCA_049243925.1 Pirellulales bacterium | reverse complement strand
ATCGCGTAGCCGACGCCGACATTGACCCGGCCCCGCTTCTCGAACGACGCCCGCCCATTCACGCCGATCAACCTGCCCCGCGCATCGAACAGGCCACCCCCGGAGTTGCCCGGGTTGATCGCCGCATCGACCTGGAGACAGTCCGCGTATTCGAGGAGCGTGCCGGCCGGAAACTGATAGCGATGCACACCCGACACGATTCCCGCGCTGATCGACGGCCGCAGGTCGGTGGCGAGCAGAAAGGGATTGCCGGCGGCAAAACAGAAATCGCCCACTTCGACGAGATCGCTGTCGGCCAGCTCTGCATGCGGAAAGTCGTCGCGGCCGACGAGCTTCACGAGCGCGACGTCGCCGGTGGGATCGAGCCCGACGAGCACGGCGTCATAGATTCGGCCATCGGACAGGCCGCACTTCATCGCCACACCGGCCGGCTGCACGACGTGAAAATTCGTGAGAGCAAAACCGTCGGGACTGATGAGCACGCCCGATCCGCCCCCGGCCTCTCCCGCGAAGATGGCGACGGCAGCCCGGGCCCCGCGGGCGATGGCGTCGACGCGCTCACGCTGCGCCGCAAGCACCGGCTCAGGGACGTCGGCAGCTCCGCCCGCCGCCGAGGAGAGCGCGGCGATCACCGCTATCGCCCCCATGCGACTCACCGTCTGTCGACTTTGCTTGTCAGGAGGCGTCATTGCTCGATCGCAGGCTCCTCGAACCGCACGGCACCGGCCATCGCCCCGGCCGGCCCGAAGTCAACCGTGATGCCGAGCCGGCGGCCACTCGAGACATCGAGCACCACGGGCACCGGTTCCGTGCCCGACACGGCCTGCTCGAACACGCGGCGGTCATCGACCATGATCGTCACGACCGCCGGCCCCGCGCCTGCGGCGTGTGAGACGGCCGTGCGAAACCGTCGGCTGCCCGGAGGAATCCGCCACACCGCCACGGTGCGGGGCCTGACGAGGAGCCCCGGCTTTCCGTGGAGGGCATCCGCAGCGACAGGCCGTGGCGCAAAGGCGGGCGCGAGCCCTTCGATTCGGGCGAGCGAGCCGAAGAATGGCTCGACATCGAGACGCTCTGGGGCGGCGCCGGACAGCAGCGTGGTGCGTCCGGCGGCGTAGTCGATCCGCTTGACCGCCGCGGCATTCACGAGCGTCTTGCGGTCGACTGCGGCGGCGTCGAGCACCAGCCCGGCGGTGGTCCACGCGACGGCGTCGGCCCGCAGGCTGCCGCCGTCGATCTCGACCGTCGTCCGGCCGACGGGCACCACCGCGTCGGCCCGCAGCCACCGCAGCCCGACCACTTTCGAACGCTTCACCGGAATGGTTTCGTCGTCGAGCACAACGGTGACGGTGTCGGGGGAGATCGTCGAGATCGCACATTCCACGAACTCGAATCCGTCCGGCTTTCCAATCACGACGAGATCGCTCGCGGTTCCCTCGGGCACGGAGTCGAGCCACGATGCGGATGCCGCCGCACCTTCGGCCCGCCACTCGACCGCCCGCACGCGGGCCAGTGGCAACTCCACCCGCCCCGCCGAGCCGCTGAGCGTGGCCGCTGCGCCGCTCCACGCGAAGTCGTCACCCGTGAGCGACGTGGCGTCGGTCAGCACCACGCGCACGCGGCCCTCGGCAGCCGCCGACGTGCCACCCGGGAGATCGGCACGGCGCTCGACCGTGCGCACCCGCTCCAGCGGAATTGATCTCACTCTGCCGCTTGCATCGGCTATCTGCAGGCTCTCGGCACCGATCTCGACGAGCCTGCCTTCTTCAGCCGTGCCGTCGTCGATCTCCACGCGCACCGCCACGCCCTCCGCCACCGCCGACGGCGCCGCCACGAGACACGCCGCCACGACCAGCATCCGCCATGCACCAGCCGCGGCGCGTCCCACGCCCGCGAACCCCGCGAGGCCGGCGCACGTCGAGCCCGGCTCTCTCACGGTATCGCAGCGGCGGATCGGCATCGGCTCGCTCCTCGGCACCGTCGGGCTAGGGGGCATCGGCTCCTGCCGCGAGCCGCTTGAAATACTGCTCGATCGCCTCGCGATAGTGGGCCGGAAACTCGCGGCCGATCTGCTGGAGCGCCTCGTCGCGTTCGTGGGGTGGCAGATTGCCCCACCCGTCCGTGCCGCCGAGCTCGCGCCGCGCCACCTCGCCCGGCCCCTTGCCATCGGCGATCCGGCTGTCGTCCATCGGCTTGCCCTGGCCGCCGCGACCAGAGCCGCCCCCGCCACCACCGCCCGACTGGCACTGTTGCTGCTGGTCTTCGAGCTTGGCGATCAGCTTGTCGAGCGACTCGATCACGCCGTCTTGCACGGCCCGGGTGCGTGGGCCCGCCCGGCCCTGGTCGAGCCGGCGCGTGATGTCGCGCATCCGGCGGGCGATGTGGTCGAGCGATTCCTCTTCGAGGGCGGCGAGGTCGGCCCGGAGGAGCCGCGCCACGCGTTCGTAGCGCACGGGGATCTCCCCAGAGCGTTCCAAGAGCCGGTCGAGCGACTCCACGGCTGCATCGGCATCGAGCAGCCAGTGCTGGCAGGCCGCCCGATGGAAGAGCAGCGCCGCCGGATCGACGGCCGTGGCGACATCGAGGTCGGCGAGCAACACGAGGCCATCGTCGAATCGATCACGGCGCACGCACTCACGGCCCAGCCACAGCCGCACTGCGTCGCGTGCGAAGGGATCGACCGCGGTGTCGGCGAGCCAGGCGTGATCGGCATCGACGTCGTTCACGAGCGCCGCACATCGCGGGTCGGCCGCGGCGCACGCCGCCAGCACGCGATCGAGCACATCGGGCACCGCCGCGTCATCGGCCCACACCCGCCGCGCCGCCTCTCGCGCCTCGGGCGACGCCGGGCTGCGATCGAGCCACTCGAAGAGCCGACGCTCGACATCGGCCGCGGCCGGGCTGCTCCAGGTGGGCTGCCGTTCGAGATCCCGCTCGGCATCGACGGGGCGAACCTCGGCCCGCACCGGCCCCAAGCCGCCGGCCATCGCGGCGATGACGAGACACACGAGCGTGCGGAGGAAGGCTGCCATAGCGTCCACAATCATACCCTTTCCCCGCACTGAGGGCGCGGTGCGAGATCAGCCGTGGGATGGTGGGGAACCCGTTTTCCCTTCGGCTTACGCCTCGGGCTTGCTCGATCACAGGAAGCCCGAGGCGTGAGCCGAGAGGATGCCCGGAGACCGCGGAGGAAGCGGCCCGTTTTCCCTTCGGCTTACGCCTCGGGCTTGCTCGATCACAGGAAGCCCGAGG
>JBMLMS010000212.1:2672-4843 GCA_049243925.1 Pirellulales bacterium | reverse complement strand
CCCGTTTTCCCTTCGGCTTACGCCTCGGGCTTGCTCGATCACAGGAAGCCCGAGGCGTGAGCCGAGAGGATGCCCGGAGACCGCGGAGGAAGCGGCCCGTTTTCCCTTCGGCTTACGCCTCGGGCTTGCTCGGCAACCTGACGCCCGTCACTCGGTGCGGCCGGTGACGATATCGTGGGCGGCGCGCTCGATCGTGTGCTGGCGTTCGGCGAGCCGTTCGAGGGCCCGCAGGAGTTCGGGCTCCTCGGCCCGCTCGACGCCGTCGGTGAGCAGTTGGGCAAATCGCTTCGTCCGCGTGTTCACCCGCAATTGCAGCGAACGGATCATCTTCAGTTCGGAGATCTTGTCGACGAGCGGCTGCTCGCCCGGCTCGGCCGAGCGACCCCCGGCCCCGCCCTGCTGCCTTTGCTGCTGCTCTTTCTGGGCCTTCTCGAGAGCGCCGAGCATCTCTTCGAGATTCGCGACGAGATCCTGCACGATGCCGCGGGTGGTCTCGCCCGCATCGCCTCGGCCGAGCCGGGCGGCGGCCTGCGTGGCATCGTCGCGCACCTGCTCGAGGGCTTCGGGAATCGCCACTGCCGAGCCATCGTCGCGCACGAGCACGAGCGCTTTCGCGGCGTCGACACCGACCGCGGCTTGCTCACGGCCGAGCCGGGCCGCCTCGAGCTGGCGTTCTCGGTCTGCGCCGGGCTGCGACGCGGCCGACTCCGCGACGAGTTTCTCGACGCCGGCGAGCACCGTCTTCTCCGCCCGCAGCATGCCGCGCAGGCGGGCTTCGAGCTGCACGAGCAGCTTCTCAACCTCCTCCTCGCGCATCTGACGCAGAATCTCCTCGAGCTCGGCACGGGCCGTCTCCAGCTCCTCCACCGCCTTCTCCTGCTCGGCGCGGGCATCACGCCGCCGAGCATCGTCGAGCCGTTCTTTCGCCTGCTGCATCCGCCGCTTGGCCGCGTCGAGTCGCTGCCGGGTGCGGGCTGCACGTGAGGCTTCATCGTCTCCCTCGATCGGCTTCTCGGCCTCTTCGGCCGCGGACGACTGCCCGGCCTCGGAGCCCTCGCTGCCACCGTCCTCGCCCGCCGACTTGCCGGCCTGCCCCTGCTGGCCTTCTTGCCCTTCGCCTTGGCCGTCTTTCCCTTCGCCTTCGCCTTGTTTCCCTTCGCCTTCGCCTTGTTTCCCTTCGCCTTGGCCGTCTTTCGCCTGGCCTTGTTTCCCTTCGCCTTGGCCTTCTTGGCCCTGACCGTCTTGGCCTTGGCCGGCCACTGGCTGCGACGGCTTGTCGGCGGCACCCGCCTGAGCGTCCATGCGCCGGGCGAAGCCGTCGATGTCGCGGGCGAGGGCGTCGGTCTCTTCGGCCAGCTTTGCCTGGCGGTCGGCGAGCTTGCCACCGTCGCCGCCGGCCTCCGTCGAGCCCTCGATGTCGCGCTGCTTCGCGATCGCCTTGGCGACGCGGGCGAGAAACTGTTTCACCTCCTCCTTCGCATTGGCCTGCTGCCGTTCGGTGTCCCCGGCCTCGAGGAGGCCGAGCAACTCCTGCAGCTTCTCGACCGCCGTCGCCTGGCTGGCGCCCGCCTTCAACAGCTGCCCCTGTTCGAGCAGGTTCACGATCACGTCGAGCCGATCGCCCACCTCCTGCTCGCGGGCCTGCGCGAACACGTCGCGCAGCAGCGCGGAGCGGCGCGGATCGCTCGCCGCGAGCAGGTCGGCGAGCCGGAGAAAGGTGCGTTCGAGCTCGTGAAATTGGCGGGCCACTTCCTGCTCGCGCTCGGCGAGAGGCGGCGGAGTGCCGGCGGCCGGGGGCGGGTCTGCCGCCGGAGCGATGCCCGTGAAGATGCAGGCGACGGCGACCGCTGCCACGCGGCAGGCGAAGCCCGGCATCACCAACGAATTCAAGGTCGGCATGGCGAGCACCTCACGGCTGTTCGAGCGCCTCACGAGCCCGCTGCTTCTGGCGGCGCAGCGTCTCGGCCCGGATCTCCTCCTGCGTGCGGATCAGGCCGCGCAGGAGATCGACCACCTCGTTGAACGACTCGAGCTCCATCATCCTATCCAGCACCGCCCGCATCCGGGCGAGCACGGCGTCGGTCGCCCGCACGATCTCGTCCCGCGGGGCCCGCCGCCGACACGCGGCCGCCACCCCGGGCAGGTCGACAGCCGCGATCCGGGCGAGCGGA
>JBMLMS010000212.1:0-2572 GCA_049243925.1 Pirellulales bacterium | reverse complement strand
CCGACACGCGGCCGCCACCCCGGGCAGGTCGACAGCCGCGATCCGGGCGAGCGGACTGGCAATCTGGGCCACGAGCCGGTCCTCGAGCTCCGGGGACAGAAGCGCGTTGTTGGCGAGCTCGTCGCGAATCAGCCGAAACGCAGCCGCGATTTCGCCGGTCTCCCCGGCTGCGCGGGTGGAGGCCTCGAGCAGCCGCGCCACGTCGTCACCCGCTCCGGCGTCACGGTCAGGATCGGCGGCGGATGCCGGGTTTGCCGCCGCCGGAGCGGAGAGGCGGTCGCGGCTTTGCACGAGATCGGCCACGGTGCTCTCGAACCGCCGCCGCAGGATGATCTCGCGGGCCTCGAGCATCGCGAGCAAGGCTTCGGGCGTGACCACGTCGAGGCTCCAGGCGTCGGAAGCGGCCACGTTCGGCCCGGTGGCGAGCCGACACCCGTCGGTGGCGACGATGCTCACCGTGAGCCGCCGGCCGGCGGCGAGGCCGAGCGGCTCGAGGGCGACCCGCTCCGGTGCGTCGGGAGCGAACTCCACGACCGCCGCGCCCACCGGCACGCGGTCGATCGGCCGGTCGACTTCCGCGGCATCGGCGACCTGCAGGAGCACGGCGGCCGAGGCGAGGCCGTGGTCGTCGGTGATCGTGCCCACCAACGGCAGCACGGCGCGCGGCGTGACGGCAGTCGAGATGCCCGGCATCCGCACCGCCACCTGGGGCGGCGCGTCGTTCACCGCCGAGAGCACGAAGGAGACGGGCTCGCGATTCTCGAGCCCGTCGGTGTCGATGAGTCGCGTGACGAGCGTGCGGTCTCCCGCCACCGGCCCGACCGACGCGGTGATCGTGCGGCCGGCGTTCGCTCCGGTGAGCGATCCCACGATTTCTTCGGAGCCTTCGGCGATGCTCGCCATGCTCGCCGCGGAGAGCGGCTTGGTGGCCGTGCAGGCGATCTCCACGACCGATCCTGCCGGCACCTGCACGATCCGCGACGCCGCCGCCTGACGCCGACCGCCGCCGAGATACTCGGGCAGCGTATACGCGATCTCGAGCCGGGCGAGCGCGGGCGCGTCGACCGCAACGAGCCGCAGATTGCGCAGCCGGGCATCGCCGCCACGGACCTCGAGCGTGAGGTCGTCGGTCACGTTCTTGAGCACGTGGCCGAAGGCCTGCGCCCCGTCGACGATGCCGCCGCGTGTGCCCATCCGATCGCTCCGCCAGCCCCCTGCCCCGCGGCTGCGGAGATCGACGACCTCGGGCACGACGCGGTCGGCGGCCGCCTTGACGATCACGTCGACATCGCTGCCCCGGGCCACGATCCGCCTCCCGTCCACGAAGCCTTCGGCTGTGAGGGCCACCTGCCGCGGCCACGGATCCTCGCGAAACATCACGTTGCGCCGCACCCACAGATCGGCGAGCGCCGGCCGGGCGAGCGCCAGGCCCGCGATGCTCGCCACGCCGGCGAGCCCGCCGAGCACGAGGCCCATGAGCCGGCGGCGGCGGAAGAGCTTCGCCCGGTCCACCTGATCGACGAGCGCCGCAGCCTCAGCCGCCGTCCGCGCGAGTAGCCGCGAATCGACGTCGTCCCGCGGGCGATCGGCGAGTTCGATCGCGGTCGACAGACTGTCGCGAAACGCCGGGTGGCTTCGTTCCACGAGGGTGGCGAGCGCCGTATCGGGCAGCGGCGTGGCGAGCCGGCTCACGAGCTTGGAGGCCACGAGCCAGACCAGCCCCACGGCCGCGGCCGCGGCCACCGCCATCCGCCACCCGGGCGGCGGCTCCAGAAGCCAGTCGATCACGAGCGAGCCCCAAAACACCAGCGCTCCGGCCAGGCACACGAGCGCGAGCGACTCGCCCCAGATCCACCGCCGTGCGCTCCGCCGCAGGGCGGCGAGCAACTGCCGCAGCGGCCCGATGTCGACGACGGTGGCCCGCGACGATTCGGTGCTGGCCGGTTCAGGAGCGACGACAGGTGGCACGGAGCAATCTCTCGAGGAACGAATCAGGCGAAGCGTCAGGCGAGGCGGGCGAGGCGGCGAACGACCCACTCCAGGCACAAGAGGCCGCAGGCGGCGGCGAGCAGGGCCGTATTGAGCCAGCGTTTGAAGGTGCCGTCGGGCGCGCCGGTCTCATACTCGCGCCGCGACCGGTCGGGGATCAAGGCGGCGAGCGCCCGAGAATCGGCGGGGGTCCAGGCGGCGTCGGAAAGATACCGGGCGGATCCGCCCGACAGCGTGGCGACCTGGTCGAGCACACCGCGATCGAGCCGCGGCCGCTCCAGTTCACGCTCGGGCAGCCGGGCCTGGATGCGCCGCGTGAGCTTCTCGCCCGCCCCGTCGCCGAGGTCGACCTCGATCCGCCATGCTCCCTCGCGGGCCGCCACGAACGCCCCCTGCACGACGCCCGGCCGCGCGGTCTCCGGCACGAGCGGCACCCGCACGACCGCGCCGTCGGGGCCGACGGCCTGGCAGCTCGCCGGCAGCCCCCCCCCCCCCGCCCCCCCCCCCCCGGCCCCAACCCCCCCCCCCCTAACACAACCCACCCCCGCGGGGCGCGAGCCGTGTACCAGCCCGCCGGCCCCGC
>JBMLMS010000211.1:6028-10472 GCA_049243925.1 Pirellulales bacterium | reverse complement strand
CGGAGTTTCGTCGATCGTCGCCCGCCGGCGTTGACCGCCGGCATCCCGTGGCGATGCCAAGGCGAGCGCCACCCGCGCCGTGTGGCCGAGGGCCTCGTGGAGCGCGATCACCCGACGCAATCCGTGCCGTGAGCCGGGAGCATGCGGAATGAGTGCCTGGTCGTCGGCCAGATCGACGCGCCATGGCCCCCCGGCCTTCGCCTGCCGGTGGAGGATTGCGGGGCCGAGCACGAGCGGGCGCAGGGTGCGCCGCTGCATGCCCCCGCATTGCCGGGCGAGAAGACGAACGAGGTGTGTCTGCGCAGGTGACGGCTGGCCCATTGACGGCCTCACTGGGACGGTGGTGTGAAAACCCCTCGTCCTAGAAGGCGGATTCCCGAGCAGAACCGGACGCGCGGTGCGCCAAAATGCATGCCGAGCGGGCGAAATTCATAGGTTTTTCACAGCTGGCAGACCAGAGGCGGGCCTGGGAGGGTATTCTGCACGCCCCGGGCGAGCCCTCCGCCCGCCGGACACTTTCGCCTGCAGCGGGTTTCCGATGGACTCGATCAGCCGCCACGAACAGCTGCTCCGGGTGTTTCACCTCGTGGATCTGCTCTTCGGGGCCCGCCGCCCGCTCACGATCGAGGAGATCAAGCGGTCGCTCTGCGACCGGGGCGTGATCGACGAGATGTCCGACAAGAACATCCGGCGCGACGTCGATTTCCTGGCCAAGTTCGGCTATGCAGTGAAGCGGTCGAAGCAGCGGACGCCGCGGGGGACGACGTGCCAGGCCTGGTCGATCGAGCCGGGCCGTGGCAAGGGCGAGCTGTCGTCGCCGGCCGTGTCGCTCCCGGAGCTCTTGTCGCTCGTGGTGGCACGCGAGTTTCTCGCGCCGCTGGCCGGCACGTTTTATTGGCGGGGCATCGGCCAGCTGCTCGCCAAAGTGGAGGCGATCGCCACGCCGCAGCTGCTCGACTATGTCGACAAGCACAAGGAAGGGCTCGTGGTGCATCCGCAGCGCGGCACTGCGAAATATGGCTCGCGGATGCTCACGGCCCTCAACCGGGCGATTCTCGGCTCGCTCGAGCTCGCCATCCGCTACCAGGGCCTTGCCGACGATGCCCCGAAGCGGATCGTAATCGAGCCCGAGGCGCTCGTGGTGTATGACGGCAGCGTGTATGTCGCGGGCTACCGGGTGCCGGGCCGCCGGGCATCGGCGGCGGGCGACGGCGGCATCCGGTTCTTCAAGCTTGACCGCATCGTGGATGCGAAGCCCTCGGCCCGCCGATTCACGCGCCGCGGCATACCGGTCGACGCGCTGCTCGCCGACAGCATCACGCTCTTCCGCTCGGCTGATCCGCCGCGGCGCTATCGGCTCCGCATCGATGCGGCCCGGGCACGCTGGGCGCGGGAAAAGCCGTTTCATCCCCGGCAGCGGGTCACGGACGCCGGCGACGGCGGGATCACGGTGGAGATCGAGCGGGCCTGGGACGACGAGATGCTCCCGCAGCTCCTGGCCCTCGGGGAGCACGTCGAAGTGCTCGAGCCCGAGGACATGCGCGACCGGCTGCTCGAATCCGCCCGCCGAATTGCGGCCAAGTACATGTGCCACCATCTGCGGTCGTTCGAGGAATCGTATGTGGAGTCATGATCCATGGCGGGAAGTCCGGACCAGGCGTGCGTTTACAGCGGAATCGATCACCGCGATTGTCGCGTCGTGTTGTGCAGGCCGGCTGGCGGCAGGCCAGACATCCGTTGAGACGGCCGGCGGCGTGCTCGCCGACTATGCCCACCGGCCCGACCCTGCCACGCGTGTGGAGACAGTTTCCGACGGGGAGCTGATGGGCGGACGATATCGCACGGCGCGGCTTGTGAGCCAGGCGTGGCGTGGCGTCGAGTGGACGCACGAGCTGTCGATGTACGTTCCCGGTGGCCTGGCCGCCGACGTCGACACGATGCTGCTCTGGATCGACGGTGGCAGTGCCGGCAAGCTCCCCGCGCCAGGCACCGGGCCAACCGACGCTGTGAAAACGCTCGCACTGGTGGCAAACGCCGCGGGTCTGCCGGCGGCCGTGGTGCGGCAGGTGCCGTTTCAGCCGATGTTCGACGGGCTCAAGGAAGACGATCTCATCGCGCACACGTTCGTGGAGTTCGTCCGCACGGGCGACGCTTCGTGGCCCCTGCTCCTGCCGATGGTGAAGACGGCCGTGGAAGCGATGACGGCCGCCTGCGCGACCGCCCGCGATGCCTGGCAGATCGAGGTTGAGCAGTTCGTGCTCACCGGCGCCAGTAAGCGCGGCTGGACGACCTGGCTCACCGCGGCCGTCGACGAGCGTGTCGGCGGGGCGATGCCGATGGTCATCGACATGCTGTCGCTGAAGAGGCACGTCGAGCTGCAGCAGGCGAGCTTCGGCGGGATGTCGGAACAGCTGGTGCCCTACACGTCGCGTGGCGTCGAGGAGCTGTTTGCGACGCCGCGAGGCCGGGAATTGGTCGAGATCGTCGATCCCTATGCCTACCGTGATCAGCTCGTTCAGCCGAAGGTGATCGCACTGGGCACGAACGACCCCTACTGGCCGCTCGAGTCGCTCGGGCTCTACCTCGACGGCCTGGAGGGACCGCGCTGGGTGTCGTATGCGCCGAATGCGGGCCACGGGCTGCCAGTGATGCGGGTGGGCGGGCTCGTGGCCGCGCTCGGTCGTCACGTGGCGGGGGAGCACAGGCTGCCGACACTCGACTGGTCGTTTACGAGCACGCCCGCCGGTGCATCCTGCAGCCTCACGTCGGACACCCCGCCCGACGAGGTGCTGCTCTGGCAGGCGGTAGCCGGGTCGCGGGATTTTCGGAAGGCACGCTGGAGCTCCACGCGGCTGACTCCCTCGGACGGCCGCTGGCAAGCCGAGGTCTCCAGGCCGGCCCACGGCTTCAACGCCGCCTTGATCGAATGCCGGTATCCGCAGGAGCCGCTCCCGCTTCTGCTCACGACGAGCGTCCACGTCCAAGCCACCGCGTAACGCCCTGCCATGGCCGTTCCACCACGCCTTCCCGATCTGTCACCAGTCGAACTCGTCGGCAGGATCGAGCGAGCACCCAAGGCCGAGCTCCATGTCCACATCGAGGGCACGCTCGAGCCTGAATTGGCCTTCGCCATCGGCCGGCGGAACGGCATCGCGCTGCCGTACGAATCGCCAGGAGCGATGCGGCAGGCATACGCATTCCGCGATCTGCAGAGCTTCCTCGACATCTACTATGCGGCCGCCGCCGTGCTCCGCACAGAAGAGGACTTTTTTGAGATGGCCTGGGCCTACCTGCAGAAGGCCCACGCCGACAACGTGGTGCGGGCGGAAATCTTCTTCGATCCCCAGACGCACACAGCCCGCGGGGTGGCGTTCGAGACGGTCGTGCAGGGGCTTGGCCGGGCCCTCGAACGGGCACGGCGGGAGCTGGGCATCTCGGCCGCGCTCATCATGTGCTTTCTGCGGCATCTCTCCGAGCGCGAGGCCTTCGAGACGCTCGAGCAGTCCCAGCCGTTTCGCGATGCGTTCCTCGGGGTGGGGCTCGATTCCGGTGAGCGAGGCAATCCGCCGGAGAAGTTTCGCGGCGTGTTCGCCCGCTGCCGGCGGCTCGGGCTCCACGTCGTGGCCCACGCGGGCGAGGAGGGACCGCCGGCGTCGATCATCGGGGCCCTCGACGCCCTCGGTGCCGAGCGGATCGACCACGGCGTGCGCTGCCTCGAGGATCCAGGTGTGGTGGCGCGGCTCGTGCGGGCACGCATTCCCCTCACCGTCTGTCCGTTGTCGAACGTGAAACTGCGCGTGTTCGACCGGCTTGCAGATCACAGTCTGCCCCGGCTCCTGGCCGCCGGCCTGCGGGCATCGGTGCACTCCGATGATCCGGCTTATTTCGGCGGCTATGTGAACGACAATCTTGTCGAGTCGTGCACCGCGCTCCGGCTGACGACGTCCGACGCCTACACGCTGCTCCGCAACAGCCTCGAGTCGAGCTTTCTCGAGTCGAGCGAGATCGCGCGGCACGTCGAGCGGTTGAACGAGGTGTTTTTCACGTAAATCCCTGTAGGACAGGCTTCAGCCTGTCATGCATAGGGCGAGATTCCTTCGCGACGGTGATGTCGACAGGCTGAAGCCTGTCCTACAACAGCGCGGCGAGGGGTAATTCGACCAAGTCGGGTCGACAGGCTGAAGCCTGTCCTACAGGAGTGCGGCGAGGGGCACTTCGACCCAGTCGGGCCGATGGGCGAGTTCATAGGCCAGCTCGTACACCGCCTTGTCGAGCCTGTAGACCGCGAGGAGCGCATCGGCCTTCGTGGGATCGGCAGGCCACCAGGCATGCCCGTGGGCCGCATCACGATAGGCGTCGAGAAACGTCGTTTCGAGCAGTTCGAGGTCGGCCGCGCGGTACGGCGTCGAGCCGTTGCGGGCCGCATGCCGGAGCAAGTAATCGA
>JBMLMS010000211.1:0-5928 GCA_049243925.1 Pirellulales bacterium | reverse complement strand
GCCGCGCGGTACGGCGTCGAGCCGTTGCGGGCCGCATGCCGGAGCAAGTAATCGAACGACCGGCACATGCCGGCGATATCCTTGCAGACGCTCGTCCTCCGGCGGCGCTCCTCGAGCGAGCGGCCCGGCTCACCTTCGAAGTCGATCACGAACGCCTCGGGGCCGGGCTCCCGGATCAGCACCTGCCCGAGATGGTAGTCGCCGTGCACGCGGATCAGCATGGCGTCGGACTCGATCGCGGCCCAGCGCCGGAGAGAGGCCACGATCTCGTCGCGTCGGCCGAGGACCACGCGCAGGTCGGCTGCGACGGACGTCGGCAGCGTTTCGAGGCGCGACGTGGCGCGAGCAAAGACGGCGGTCGCATGTTCGGCCATCCGGCTCGCCTCGGCCTGTGCAGCGGCAGCGGTGGGGCGCAGCGGCGCGAAGGCGGGCAGATCGGCTCGTCTTCCGAGCGCCTGATGCATGTCCGCCGTCACGCGGCCGAGCGCGGCGACAACGTCGATGATCGCACCGCGACGGGGTCCCGCGAGGCCGCCTGCGCTCACGAGCGCCCCGAGATGGTCCCAGGCGCTCCGGCAGCCCGCGGCGAACTCGTGCACGGTGGCCAGGACGATCGATCCGCCGAAGGTCGGGGCGTAATCGAGCCAGCCGAGCAGCTGCGGCGACCCTTTCCACGTGGTATCGCGGCTCAGTACCTCGCCGACTTCCACTTCGGGCTGGATGCCCTCCCGACAACGGCGAAAGAGTTTGACCGCGAGCTGCGTCTGTCCGCTCGTGATGAGGAGCGACGTGTTCGAGGCATCGCCGCCCAGTGGAGCGACCGCCGTGGTGCCCGGGATGAAAGGCGGCTCACAGGATGCATGAATGCAGTGCCCGTGAACGACGCCCTGGTCCGCGGTGAGCGTCGCTTCGGTGAACACCGTCTGCGCGAGCCAGGCGGCGAAGTCCGAGGACAGGGCCGCGTCTGCGCCGCCGAGCAGCGGCACGACGTAGCGGACGGGACTGCCGTCGGCGGCACTGTCCACGAGCGCGAGCGTGACCGCCGTGCCAGGCAGTCGTACGGAGTCGTAGATCGTCACATCGGCTGTCGCATCCTGCTTGCCGGCAAACCAGCGGACGCCAGGCAGCCATGCAGCGATCGTGGCGGCGGGCGTCATCAGGCGTCCGACACGACGGCGTCGCGTTCCTGCGGTGCGATCCGATAGACCTGCACAGGGTGGTCTGGAGTGCAGTCGATCATGATCGCGTCGAGCGCCCACACGGCATCAGCGCCGGTGAGGAGGTCGTGCACGGCCACGGTGGCCGCAGCACCGAAGCCGAGCGCCTCACCGTCGAGGGTCAGACGCCCCGAGCGTGATTCGGCCGGCAGCATGTTCACGACCACGAGCACGGTGTTCGCAGTCAGCGGGTCGTGCCGGCACCAGGCAACCAGATGGTCGTCGTCGATCTCCTGGACGAGCGGCGGCCGCACGCGGGCGAGGGCCGGCTCCGAGCGGCGAATCTGGTTGAGCCGGCGGACGAACGGTGCGAGGCTCTGTGGCGCGTCGAGATTCCAGGCCCTGATCTCGTATTTCTCGGAGTCGAGATACTCCTCGCTGCCGGGCTTGATCGGTACGTGCTCGAGCAGCTCCATCGCCGGTCCGTAGATGCCCCAGTTGCCCACGGAGAGCGCTGCAAGCGTGAGCCGGACCTCGAACATCGCCGGCCCACCATGCTGGAGCGTCTCATGGAGGATGTCGGGCGTATTGGGCCAGAAGTTCGGCCGGAAGAAGTCGGCCACCGGCGGCGTCGTGACCTCGGTGAGATACGCAGCCGTCTCCTCCTGCGCGGTGCGCCACGTGAAATAGGTGTACGACTGTGTGAATCCGAGCTTGGCGAGCCGATACATCGTCTTCGGCCGGGTGAACGCCTCGGCCAGAAACAGCACGTCGGGATGCGTGCGGTGGATGTCGGCGATCAGCCATTCCCAAAACGCGAACGGCTTCGTGTGTGGATTGTCGACGCGGAAGATCCGCACCCCCTTCTCCGCCCAGAAGCGAAACACGCCCCCGAGCCCCTCCCAGAGCTGCCGCCACTTCTCGCACTGGAAATCGAACGGCACGATGTCCTGGTATTTTTTAGGGGGGTTCTCCGCATACGCGATCGATCCGTCGGCGCGGTGCCGAAACCATTCGGGGTGTTCCTGCACCCAGGGATGGTCGGGCGAGCACTGCACGGCGATGTCGAGGGCGAGTTCCATGCCGAGCGATTCGGCTCGCTGCCGCAGTCGTTCGAAGTCGTCGAACGTGCCGAGCGCCGGATGGATCGCGGTGTGGCCTCCTTCAACGCTGCCGATGCCCCACGGACTGCCCACGTCGTCGGGTCCGGCTTCGAGCGCGTTGTTGCGACCTTTGCGGAACGAGCGGCCGATCGGGTGGATCGGCGTGAGATACAGCACGTCGAAGCCCAGGCCCTGCACATACTCGAGTCGGTGAGCGAGATCCTTGAGCGTGCCGTGTTTTCCGGACGGTCCCCACGACCGCGGAAACACCTCATACCACGCGCTGAACCGGGCCTTCTCGCGATCGACCCAGATCGGCCGCGGGGAATCGAGCCGGGTCTCGTCGCGGCGATCGGCATAGAGCGTCATCAGTTCGCGGAGCCGGGGGCTCGTGGCGGCGGCCTGCCACTCGGCGGATCGCAGTGACAGCGCCATTGACTCGATCTCCCGTGCCACGACCGGCGGGGCGAGGTGCGCCGCTGCCGCCACGAGCTGCGCACCGCCCGCGAGCTCCACGGCAAGCGGCTCACCGGCGGCCTCACGGCGGCCAAGATCGCGGAGCCATGTGGCAAACGTATCGACCCGAGCCGTGACGACGTACTGCCAGCCCCCGATCCGGTCGGCCACGAAGGCTGCCGTCCAGCGGTCGTTGCCCTGGCACTCCATCGAAATCATGGCCCACTGGCCCGTCTCCCCGTGCCGCACGAGCAGGCGACAATCCAGCTCCTCGTGGCCATCGCAGACAATGTCGGCCTCGACCGTGACGACGTCGCCCCGCACCCGCTTCACGGCGAAGCGGCCGCCGTCGATCTCGGGGCTCACGCGATCGATCGCCACCCGCCGTCGCCAGGCGGCCGGAAAATCATGCTGTCGGTCCGTCACCGCATCGCTCCCGGGCTCGTGCGAAATCTGTCACCACTGGCCCGCAGTGTAGGGATTCATCGTGTAACTCGCACCCCGTGTTGTAGGTGCAGACTGGTAGTGTGCACACCGCGGCCGTTGTAGGTGCAGACTGGCAGTCTGCACACCGCGGCCGTTGTAGGTGCAGACTGGCAGTCTGCACACCGCGGCGTTGGGCAGAGTGCCGCGCTGCCGCTCCGAGGCCGAGCAATCGAAACCTCAGGCGAGCCTCCCGCCGCCGATGACCCACGGCACGGCACGGGCGGCGACGGCTGGCGCGAGCTGCGCCGCCCGCACGGCGCTCGCGAAAAGCCACGGCCTCCGCACCACCGCAGCCACCCGCCGACAGCGGGCATGATGCGCGGCAAATACGCGGCCGTGCGCGGCCGTGAAGCGGGCATGAAAGACGGCCGGCGATGTGTTTGCCAGAAGCGTGTCGGCGAGCACGCGGCCGCTGGCCAAGGCCCAGCCCATTCCTTCTCCCGTGAAGGGCTCGACGTAGGCCGCGGCATCGCCGATACGGACGATCGTGCATGCGGCGTCAGCCGTGAGCGAGGTCGTGTGCGTGAGCGGCGGGGTGGCCCTGATGGCCACGGTGGTGAGTTCATGAGACGGCGCACTCTCGCGTGCCATGCCGCCGACTTCTGCGAGGATCGTGTCGAGCACGACGGCCGGTGATCCCGCGGCGGCCATGGCGGCTGGGTCGACTGCCGCTGCCACGTCGATCCGCCCATCCTCCAGCCGGACGATGCCGGCGTAGCCAGCCCGGCCGACCGCCATCACGAGCTGGCCCTCCGGCAGCGTGCCCGCGTCTGCCCGCAGCGTCACGCCGAGGCCGATGAAGCTCGCGGGCACCGTGCGGCGTGGCCGCGCCACGATCGCGGCAGCGCGGCCAACGCCGCGACGGCGGATGCGAATGGCATCGGCGAGCCCGGCTGCGATCACGACGACACCCGCCCGGACTTCCGCGGTGGCGTGCGCCGCATCACGGATTGTCGCGATGGCTTCGGCATTCGTGTGCTCGATCTCCGTCACGGTCACCGCGGGCAGCCAAGCGGCCCCTGCGCGGATCGCGGCCTGCACGAGTGTGGTGTCGAGGGCTTCGCGGGAAAGCGTCGCCCCGCCCGTGGTGCCGACGCGGGCCTCCCGGCCCGCACAGGCGATCCACACCGCAGCCAGCGGCACAGGGCGCGGCGAGCACTCCGCGGGCAGATCGAGCGCGGCGAGTTCACGCATGGCAGCGGGCGACAGACAGCAGCCGCACACCTTCGGGCGGGGAAACCGCCCGCGATCCACCAGAAGCACCCGCATCCCGAGCCGCGCGAGCCGAATTGCTGCGGCCGCGCCCGCCGGCCCGGCCCCGATCACGAGCACGTCCCAGTGAACCTCGGCCGCCTCGCGGGCGTCGACCGTGGCATCCATCATGCGCGGGCTCCGCGGGCCGCCGTCGCCCATTCGATGACCACCCGCTCCGGCCACGACCGCCGAATCCGTGCGGCGGCGAGCCCTGCATCCGCGACAAGCGTGTGGTATTCGGCCAGCGTGCGGGCCGCCCGCACCGACAGCGGCCCATCGATCCGTGCCACCCGCGACGTGGTGAGCACGTACGTGGCCAGGTAGGCGAGCACGAGCCCGCACCGGCTGCGGAGAAGATCGGAAACCACGCCGCCGAGCGCCGCTGCCCGGGCCATGCTTCTGAGCACCACGGCAGCCGCGACATCGTCGAGATGATGGAAAAACAACGAGCTTACGGCCACATCGCACCGCGGGCACGCGGAGGCGAGCACGTCGCCCACCTCGAACGCCGCAGTCGGGATGTCGCTTTGCCGCGCGAGAGCGGCCGCGCGGTCGATTGCCCGGGAGCTCATATCGATGCCTGTGAGGCGGTAGCCCGGGCCGAGCCGTCGGGCGAGGTCGATGGTGACGTCACCACCGCCGCACGCGACATCCACCACATGGATCGGGTGATCACCGTGCCGCGCCGGTGCCAGCCGGCGCACCCTGGAGGCGAGCTCCGCCGCGGTCCGAGAGATCGCATTGATTCGCGCGAGCGCCGTCAGGGCCTCGAAATGGGCAGCGGCGTCGAGCGCCGGGTCGTCCATGAGCTCAGGGCTGCGAGAACAGGCGATCGACGAGAAGCGTGCCATGTGGACGCACTATACCCTGCCAGGCGTCCGGGCAGCTTCATGGGCCGGGCGGACACGGCGGCGTCTGGCCGCCTCCCTCGACGATTCCCGAGGCCCCCACGACCATGCCGTCGGGGCACCCTTGGGGACACGCCGCAGTTTGACCAGCGACGATCACGCCTGCAGGCGCTGGGCCCGGCGCTCCGACGACCGGTGCGCCGGCCACGGGAGCGGCATACGAGACAGGCTGTGCGACGCCCGGCGGCTGCGGATACACCGGCGGCGCATAGGGCGGCGCGTAGGCGTAATTGTTGCCGTGGTTGTGCGCACAGCCGGCGAGCGCGGCGAGCGTGCAGACCAACGGAAACACTGCGATCAGCGACTTCATGGGATACGCCTCCTGGGCAAAATCGGAGCGCGGGAGGGTAGGTCGCCGGCCGAGCCGAGGCAACGGCATCTTGCGGCGTTGCAGTGCGGAACGCGCACCCCTGGAGCGGCAGAGTGGTACTCTGCCGAGCGCGGGCGTGTGCAGACTGCCAGTCTGCACCTACAAATGCGGCGTTGTGCAGACTGCCAGTCTGCACCTACTCGAAGAGGGCGATGCTGGCCGTGAAGCCGTGGAGGCAGTTACGGCGACCACCG
>JBMLMS010000210.1:0-4915 GCA_049243925.1 Pirellulales bacterium | reverse complement strand
GTGTACTCTCAAGACGACCGGATTCGAGCATGCCTACCGCCGGCTCCGAATGCGGGCTGTTATTCCTTGCCGTGCCGCTCGCCGCGTCCATGACGCGCGCTCGCCTCGGGCCCATAGCCAAGCAGGATTGTCATGGACGGCGTTTTTCCCCTCCGGCTACAGTGGTGCCAGGAGTGTCTGCATGCCTGAATCGCCATCGACCCGCTTCGTGAAGATGCACGGAGCGGGCAATGATTACGTGTATATCGACTGCTTCACCGAGCAGGCGCCGGCCGATCCGGCTCGGCTCGCGCCGCGGATCGCCGATCGGCACAGGGGCGTGGGCGGCGACGGGCTGATCCTCGTGCGGCCGTCCACGAAGGCGGCTGCCCGGATGCAGATGTTCAACGCCGACGGCAGCGAGGCGGAGATGTGCGGCAACGGCATTCGCTGCGTCGCGCATCTCGTGGTGGCCCATGGCCACGCGCCGGCCGGGCAGGTGGCGATCGAGACCGGCCGCGGCGTGCTGACCGTCGACGTGCGGCCCGAGGGCCCGCGGCTGTCGCTCGTGAAGGTGGACATGGGCGAGCCGATCCTGGAGGCGGAGCGGATTCCGGTGACGGGAGCTGGCAGTGGTCGCATCGTCGATGCGCAGAGTCCCGCGGTCGGCCCCGAGGAGCCGTGGTGGAAGGCCGCCGGGCTCGATCCGCGCATGACGTGCGTTTCGATGGGCAATCCGCACGTCGTGTATTACTGCCGCGACGTGGCCGCGGTGCCGCTGGAAACGGTCGGCCCGATGATCGAGAGGCATCCGTCATTTCCCCAACGGGTCAACGTGCACTTCGTGCAGGTGCGGTCGCCGGAACGGGTGGTGATGCGCACCTGGGAGCGAGGCAGCGGGATCACGCAGGCCTGCGGCACCGGGGCTGCGGCCGTCTGCGTGGCGGGCGTGCTCACCGGGCGGTCGGCACGCCGGATCGTCGCCGAACTGCCGGGAGGGAATCTCGAGCTCGAGTGGACCGCCGACGGTCACGTGTTGATGACGGGGCCCGCCGAAGAAGTCTTCGAGGGGACGTGGCGCGACGCCTGACGCCGCACGTGACGAAGGGAATTCACGCGTGAAGTTTGCATCTTCGCTCACGATCGGGGCCACGGCACTCGCCGCAACGGCGACGATCCGCCACTGGATGGGAACGCTCGACTACCGCGTCGAGTTTGGAGACCCGACGGTCGATCCGGTGCACCCCGAGTATCGCGGCGCGAAGATCTACGTGTTCTGGCACGAGAACATTCTGCTGCCGCTCTATCTGCGCGGGCATTCCAACATCTCGATGCTGCTCTCACGGCACGGCGACGCCGACGTCCTCGATCGCGTGGCGCGTATGAATGGCTTCGGCGTGGTGCGTGGCAGCACGTTCAACGGCGGTTCGGTGGTGCTCAGGCAGCTCGCGACACGGGCGGCGGAGGGCAATCTCACGATCACGCCCGACGGCCCGCGCGGGCCCCGGCGGCGGCTGGCTCCGGGCTGTGTGTTCCTGGCGAGCACGCTCGGGATCCCGATCGTGGCGATGGGGCTCGGCTACGACCGGCCCTATCGCTTCGGCACCTGGGATCGATTCGCCCTGCCGCGGCCGTTCACGCGGGCGCGAGGGATCGTGAGCCGTGCGATCGCCGTGCCGACGGAGCTCGATCGCGACGGCATCGAGACGCATCGTGCCGGGGTCGAACGGCTGCTCACGCACTTGTCCGACGAGGCCGAGGCGTGGGCGACGGCGGGCGCTCACCGGCCCGGTGCGCGGATCGTGCGCAAGGAGCCGTCACGGGTGGCCCGCCACGCCGCCCGGCTTTCCGGGCCGCCCGGCGTGACGCTGGGCGAGGAACTCGACCGCGTCGGGCTCGCGCCGGCTGACGTTCGCGGCGACGAACGCCCGGCCGCGTGACCTACTCCTCGGGGCCGACGAGGGCCCGTTCGAGCGGCAGTTCGAGCGATTGTAGCGACACCTCGGCGCGGCGCTGCTCACCGCCGGGAAGAATGTATTGGAGCGTGACCGGCCGACCGATCGGGCCGCGAGTGACGAGTTGCGTCAGTTCATTGGGCGACCGCACGGGCTGGTTGTCGAGCGCCACGATCACGCTGCCTGGAGGCACACCGGCCTTCGAAGCCGGCAGATCATGCACGACGCCGATCACGAGCGCTCCGGACGGCTGCGTCAGCTTGAATCGCTCCGCCACCGCTGGGTCCACGGGCATCGTGCGCACGCCGAGGGCGGTGCGGCCCGTGCCGGCTGCGGCTGCTTGGGGCAGGGGGCTGGCGGGAGGGGTTCGTGCCGGGCCGGCGACCGCCGGGGCGAACGCCGGCGGAGGCTCACGCACGATGACGGGCTCGGTGGGCTCTGCCTTTTGCCATTCGCGGGCCAGCGGCTTGGCTGGGCGGGCCGTCGCTTGCAGACTCACCTCGTCGATGCGATCGCCACGGCCGATCGCGACCTTCACTGTGCTGCCCGGAGCGATGGCAGCCAGCGCCGCGGCAAGTTGGTCTGCCGACCGCAGCGGCACGCCATCGATCGCGAGCAGATGATTCTGAACACGGACGCCTGCCCGGTCGGCCGGCCCCGCCGCTGCCACATCGACCACCACGAGCCGGCCCGTGACGAGTTTGTCGTCGACCGTGAGGCCGATCCAGCCGTTGCCGGCCGCCGGTGGCACCGCCGCGGACGCTTCGGGCGCTTCGGGCGCCACACGCGGTGCTTCGATCGTGGGCGTTTCTGCAGGAGCCGCGATGCGCGGCTGCGCGGGCAGTTGCAACGGCTCGCCGATCGAGATTTCACCCGGCTGAAACGGCGCCGATGCCGAGTCGGATTCTTCGGCGGCCCACGTGCCGCATGCGGTCGCGACCACGCCGCACACGACACTCGACCTGAAAAGCATGCGTGAAAACGCCATCCTGGCCGCCTGGTGCCGGTGAAGTGACAGCATGTTTTGGATCCCTCCAAGCGCGTGCAGGCTGCGTCCAATTTCAAGCGTCGGCAGTATAAACGATCGCCCGAGTCAGCCGTTCGGCACGCATTGCCAGCATGGTTTGACAGCACTGCATGCACCCCTATACTCGCGCCGGTTCGGCCCCGGAACGAGTCACGGATCGACGCGGGAATACTCACGGATATGAGCAAACGCCTGGTGCAGGACGTGGCTGCGGCGCGTCACTCCGGCGGAGTGAAGCCAATCCGGGCGAATGGCACCAGCGAGGCTGCCGGGCCGGCATCAGAAGCCCTGAAATCGACGTTGTGGGACGCCCTCCGCGAGCGAATCGGCTCCGAGCGGCACGCCGTCTGGTTCGGCGATGTGCCGCAGGTCGAGATCCTGCCCGCCGCCGGCGGCAGCATGGTGGCCGTGCTCTCGGTAGGCGACGGCCGCACGCATGAATGGCTCCGAAAGATGTTCAAGGCCGATATCGAGGCGGCCGTTCGGCAGGTCTGCGGAGCTGATGCCACCGTCGACTGGCTGTCGGCTCCGGCGGACGTCGCCCCGCCCGCTCCCCCAGCCGCGAGCGTTACGTCGCCCGAGCATGGCGGCCAGCCGTCTCGAACATCCCGCCGCTCGGCCCCGCGGCCGGAAGCATCCCCATCGACCGTTCGGCCTGCTTCGGGGCCAGCCCTGCCCACGCGGCCCACGCCGCGTCTCGACACGTTCGTCGTCGGCCCGGCCAACCGGATGGCCCACGCGGCGATCGAATTGGCGGCCACGCGGCCCGGTGAAATGTCGCCACTCGTGATCCATGGTTCCACCGGCACCGGCAAAACCCACCTGCTCGAAGGCATCTGCCACAGGTTTCGTACGCTCCATCCGCGGGCTGCGGCCGTCTATCTGTCCGCCGAGCAATTCACGACCACGTTTCTCCAGTCGCTTCACGGCACCGGCCTGCCGGGCTTTCGCCGCACCTGCCGCTCCGCCGACCTGCTCGCGATCGACGATCTGCAGTTTTTCGTCGGCAAGAAGGCCACGATTGTCGAGCTTCAGCAGACGATCGACGTGCTCCAGCGGCAGGGCCGCCAGCTCGTGTTCGCCTGCGACCGCGAGCCGGAATCACTCGTCGACCTCGGTCAGGATCTGCTCGTGCGGCTCCGTGGCGGCATGACCGCCCGTGTGCTGCCACCCGATGAAGACGTGCGGCGTGGCATCGTCGAATCGATCGCCGCCCGCCGCGGCATCGCCGTGCCGGCCGACGTCGTGCAGTTCGTCGCCTCCCGGATGACCCGCCACTCGCGGGAACTCGCCGGCGCCGTCAATCGGCTCGAGGCCACGAGCCACATGCTCGGGCTGCCGATCACGCTCGCCATGGCGGAGGAGGCGCTCGCCGACCTCGTGCGGGCCAGCGCCCGCAGCGTGCGGCTCGCCGACATCGAACGCGCCGTCTGCGCCGCTTTCGGCATCGCTGCGGGCACGCTTCAGTCGGCGCAGCGCGGTAAGAAGGTGAACCATCCGCGGATGCTCGCCATGTTTCTGGCCCGCAAGCACACGCCCGCCCCGCTCGCCGAGATCGGCAGCTACTTCGGCCGCCGCAGCCACTCGACCGTGATTTCAGCGCAGAAGGCGGTCGACGAATGGGTGGCGAAGCAGTCGCGGATCGTGCTCGCCGACGCCACCTGGGACGTCGCCGACGCCATCCGTCGCGTGGAAGAATCGCTCCGCGCGGGGTAAGGCGTGAGGCAGGCTTCCCGCGTGCCGTGCATGGCTGTGCGAAGCGCGCCGGCTCGGGGTTACCCCGTACCGTCTCGCCGGACGCTCACTGCGGCCATCGTGGCCTTCGTTCGCTCGGATGTGCCTGCGCCGGCGGGAGCGCCTCCGCTTGGGCATCCTGCCTGCGCTGGTCACATACGCCGGCTCAACGGTAGGGGCAACCCCTCGCCTCCCCGTCTGGAAGCCCGAGGCGTGAGCC
>JBMLMS010000209.1:0-13392 GCA_049243925.1 Pirellulales bacterium | reverse complement strand
CAGCGGAACTCCACCCCCTCCTCACGCATCTGCTCGACCCGCCGCCAGACCCGCCACTTCTCGAGCTTGAAGTCGGGGATGCCGTACATGAGCAGGCCACCTGGACGATCGGCCCGCTCGAAGAGCGTGACGAGGTGGCCGGCCCGGTTGAGCTGCTGTGCGGCTGCGAGGCCCGCGGGCCCGCTGCCCACCACGGCCACCCGCTTGCCGGTGCGGACATTGGGGGCCTCGGGCACGACCCAGCCCTCGTCCCAGGCCTTGTCGGCGATGGCCATCTCGATCTGCTTGATGGCCACCGGATCCTCGTTGATCCCGAGCACGCAGGCCGCCTCGCACGGGGCAGGACAGACGCGGCCGGTGAACTCCGGGAAGTTGTTGGTGGCGTGGAGCCGCTGGCTCGCCTCGTGCCACTGCTCGCGATACACGAGGTCGTTGAAGTCGGGAATGATATTCCCCAGCGGACAGCCGGTGTGGCAGAAGGGCACGCCGCAATCCATGCAGCGGGCACCCTGGGTCTTCACCTCCTCGGGCGGGAGGATCGTAAGGAACTCGTTGTAGTGCTTGAGGCGGTCGGTCACCGGGGCGTAGCCCGACACCTGACGCTTGTATTTCATGAATCCGCGCGGCTCACCCATTGACCTTGGCCTCCACCTTCTTGGCGTCGTTCTGATCCTGTTCGGCGAGCTTGCGGAGCTCCGCGAGCGCTCGCTTGTAATCCGTCGGCATCACTTTCACGAACTTCTTCTGCTCGGTCGGCCAGGCGGCCAAGATCTCCTTGCCGCGGGCACTGCCGGTGTATTCGACGTGCTTCTCGATCCGGCTCTTCACGTAATCGAGATCGCCCTGGTCGAGCTCTTCCAGCGCCACCATCTCCATGTTGACCTTCGGGCGGAACGTGCCCGTGGCGTCCCACACGTACGCGATGCCGCCGCTCATACCGGCCGCGAAGTTGCGGCCCGTCTCACCGAGCACGATGGCCCGGCCGCCGGTCATGTATTCGCAGCCGTGGTCGCCCGTGCCCTCGACGACCGCCTCGGCGCCCGAGTTTCTGACGCAGAATCGCTCGCCGCAGATGCCGCGAATGAAAATCTCGCCGCTCGTGGCCCCGTAGGCCACGACGTTGCCGGCGATCACGTTGTCTTCGGCCTTGAAGAGAGCGTCGGCCACCGGCCGCACGATCACGCGGCCGCCGGAGAGGCCCTTGCCGCAGTAGTCGTTGACGTCGCCGATCACGGTCACCTCCACGCCCGGCACACCGAAGGCCATCAGGCTCTGGCCCGCCGTGCCGGTGAAGCGGATCTTGATCGTGCCGTCGGGCAGGCCGCCGGCGCCGTGCCGCCGCGTGACCTCACTGGAGAGGACGGTGCCGACGGTGCGGTTGATGTTGCGAATCGGCAGCTCGAGCATCACCGGCTTCTTCTCATCAAGGGCCGGCTTGCAGAGGCCGAGGAGCGTGGTCATGTCGAGCGACCGCTCGATCCCATGATCTTGCGACTCCTCGTGGTGCGTCTTCACGTGCTTCGGCACCTCGGGCTTGTGGAGGATCGTCGAGAAGTCGAGCCCCTTCGCCTTCCAGTGGGCGATCGCGGCCCGGGTGTCGAGCCGGTCCACCCGGCCCACCATCTCGTCGATCGTGCGGAAGCCGAGCTTCGCCATCAGCTCGCGGAGCTCCTCGGCGAGCATGAAGAAGAAGTTGACGACGTGCTCCGGCTGGCCCGTGAACCTCTTGCGGAGCTCCGGATCCTGCGTGGCGACGCCCACCGGGCAGGTGTTCAGGTGGCACTTCCGCATCATGATGCAGCCGATCACCACGAGCGACGCCGTGGCGATGCCGTATTCCTCGGCACCCAGAAGCGTGGCGATGGCCACGTCTTTCGCCGTGCGGATCATGCCGTCGGTCTGCACGACGATCCGGCCGCGGAGGTCGTTCATCACGAGCACTTGATGGGCCTCGGCCAGGCCGAGCTCCCAGGGCAGGCCGCAGTGCATGATCGAGGTCTGCGGGCTCGCGCCCGTGCCGCCGTCGTGGCCCGAGATGAGCACCACGTCGGCCTTGCCCTTCGACACACCCGCCGCCACCGTGCCCACGCCCACTTCGGCCACGAGCTTCACGCTGACGCGGGCATGGTGGTTGGCGTTTTTGAGGTCGTGGATCAGCTGGGCCAGATCCTCGATCGAGTAGATGTCGTGATGCGGAGGGGGCGAGATCAGCCCCACGCCCGGGGTGCTGTGGCGAATCCGCGCGATCTCACGATCGACCTTGTGGCCGGGGAGCTGGCCACCTTCGCCGGGCTTCGCGCCCTGGGCCATCTTGATCTGCAGCTCCTTGGCGTGGACGAGATAGGTGCTCGTCACCCCGAAGCGGCCACTCGCCACCTGCTTGATCTTCGAGTTTTTGCTGTCGCCGTTGGCCTCGAGCTGGTAGCGGACGGGGTCTTCGCCCCCTTCGCCGGTGTTGCTCCAGCCGCCGAGCCGGTTCATGGCCACGGCGAGCGTTTCATGGGCCTCCTTGGAGATCGAGCCGTACGACATGGCGCCGGTCGCGAACCGCTTCACGATCTCCTTCGCCGGCTCCACCTCGTCGAGCGGGACGCCCCTGTCGGCAAACTTGAAGTCGAGCAGGCCGCGCAAGGTCAGGAGCTTCGTCTGCTGCTCGTCGATCAACCGCTGATAACGGCGAAACTCCTCGCGGCTGTTGATCTGCGTGGACCGCTGCAGGCTGGCGACCACCTCGGGGGCCATCACGTGGGCCTCTCCCTTGCGTCGCCAGGCATAGCGGCCGCCCACGTCGAGTTCGAGCGTGCTTGGCACGGCCGTGCGGGGCCAGGCGTGCTCGTGCCGCGCGAGCATCTCGTCGGCGAGGCCCGCCAGGCCGATGCCGCCGATGCGGCTGGGAGTTCGCGTGAAAAACTCGTCGACGAGCGGCTGCTCGAGCCCCACGGCCTCGAAGATCTGGGCGCCGCGGTAGCTCTGCTGCGTGGAGATGCCCATCTTGCTCATCACCTTGAGCAAACCCTTCGTGGCGGCCTTGACGAAGTTTTTGTGGAGCTTCTCCCGAGGGTAGTCGCCCGCGATGATCTTCTCCGCCTGCATCTGGTCGATGGTGGCGAAGGCGACGTAGGGATTCACGGCGCCGGCACCGTAGCCCGTGAGGAGCGCGAAGTGCTGCACCTCGCGGGCCTCGCCCGTCTCGACGACGAGCCCACAGCGGGTGCGGGTGCCCTCGCGGACGAGATGGTGGTGCACGCCGGCCGTGGCCAGGAGCGCGGGCACCGCCGCCTGTTCACGGCTCATGCCGCGGTCGGAGAGCACGACGATCGTGGCTCCGGCCTGCACGGCCGCCGACGCCTCGGCACGGATCGCATCAAGCCGCTTCCGCATGCCGGCCGCGCCTTCAGCCGCCGGAAAGAGCATGGAGATCTTCTTTGCGACAAGGCCGGGCTGGGCGAGAGCCTTGATCCGCGCGCACTCGGCGTTCGTGATCACAGGTGTTTCGAGCCGCAGGAGCCGGGCCTGCTCTGGCTGCGACGCGAGCAGGTTTCCCTCGCAGCCGATCGTGGTGATCATCGAGGTGATGATCTCCTCGCGGATCGCGTCGAGCGGAGGATTCGTCACCTGGGCGAAGAGCTGCTTGAAGTAGTTGGCCAGGAGCTGCGGCCGGTCGGAGAGCACGGCCAGTGGCGTGTCGTTGCCCATCGAGCCGATCGGCTCAGCGCCGTCGGTGGCCATCGGCGCGAGGATCACCTT
Organism: Pirellulales bacterium; assembly: GCA_049243925.1. Lineage (GTDB taxonomy): Bacteria > Planctomycetota > Planctomycetia > Pirellulales > UBA1268 > RGVT01. Next base: position 9,645 of record JBMLMS010000209.1, on the reverse strand, counting down.
CAAGTCTTCGAGCGTGTAGCCGAAGGCCCGCTGGAGCTCGAGCAGGCTCGCCTGCTCGCCCGCCACGCCCGCCGCCCGCCAGGGATCGACGGCGTGCGGAGCCCCGTTGCCATTGGCCGCATGGCCGTTGCCGTTCGTGCCCGGCAGGAGCGCCGCAGCGGGCTCCACGGCCCGCGAGGCCGTGACCTCGGCCACATGCGCCGGATCCGTCAGGGAGTCGAGCCGCACCTGATTGGCATCGAGCCACTCCCGCCAGGGCTTGGCCGTGGCCAGCTTCCGCTTGATCTCGTCGTCTTCGACGATCCGGCCTTCCTTCGTGTCGACGAGGAACATGCGGCCCGGCCGCAGCCGGCCCTTTCGCACCACCTCGCCCGGTGGCAGCTGGAGCACGCCCGCCTCGCTCGCCATCACGACGAGGCCGTCCTTCATCTGCCACCAGCGGCCCGGCCGCAGGCCGTTGCGGTCGAGCGTGGCGCCGATCCGCAGGCCGTCGGTGAAGGCGATCGCGGCGGGGCCGTCCCACGGCTCCATCAGGCAGGCCTGGTATTCGTAGTAGGCCTTGAGGTCGTCGGCCATGCTCTCATGGCCGCTCCACGGCTCGGGAATGCACATGCTCACCGCCTCCTCGATCGGGCGGCCGGCGAGCACGAGCATCTCGAGCACGTTGTCGAACGTGGCCGAGTCGCTGCCCCCTTCGCGGATCACGGGCTTGATCTTCTCGAGGTCGGGTCCGAACACCGGATGCGTGAGCATGCTCTCGCGGGCGTGCATCCAGTTGATGTTGCCGCGGACGGTGTTGATCTCGCCGTTGTGGGCGATGTAGCGGAAGGGGTGGGCGAGGTCCCAGGTCGGGAACGTATTCGTGCTGTACCGCTGATGCACGAGCGCGAGCGCCGACGTCATCTTTTCGTCGGAGAGATCGGAGTAATACTTGCTCACTTGATCGGCGAGCAGCAGCCCCTTGTAGACGATCGTCTTCGAGGAGAGCGAGCAGACGTAGATGAAGCCCTGCTCGGTAAGGCCGAACTTGCCGATCTCGATCCCGAACCGCTTGCGAGCGACGAACAGCTTCCACTCGAAGTGGTCGCGTGACACATTCTTGCCGCGGCCCACGAATGCCTGCCGCACCACGGGCTCCACCTCGCGGGCGGTGCCGCCGATCGAACGGTTGTCGGTGGGCACGGTGCGCCAGCCGAGGAACTCGAGCCCCTCGTCGCGGCAGACCTGCTCGAAAAACTGCTCCGCCGCCTCGCGATCGCCCTCCGACGGTGGCAGAAATACGTTGCCGACGGCCCAGTCGCCGGGCGCGGGCAGCTTGATGCCGGCCTGCGGCGTGACGGCGGCGAAAAACTCGTGCGGCATCTGGATCAGGATGCCGGCGCCGTCACCGGTGAGCGGGTCGCAGCCGCAGGCGCCGCGGTGGGTGAGGTTTTCGAGCACCTCGAGCCCCTGCCGCACGATCCGGTGGCTCTTGCGGCCGTGCATGTTGACGACGAAGCCCACGCCGCAGGCGTCGTGCTCGTTGGCGGGATCGTAGAGACCCTGCTTGGCGGGCAGACCAGGCTTGGCGGGCAGACCGGGGCGGGGCGTGGAGGCGGGACGCGTCATTGCGATGCTCGTGCGTGAACGGAAACCGGGCTCGGACTCGAAACAGAAACCTTTAACGGAGAATCAGGCGTGCGCGACGACCAGATCGGCAGGCAGATCGGTGGACAGTTCGGCAGGCTGATCAATGTCGTGGGCGTGTCCACGGAGCAGCTCGATGAATCGCGCCGCCGTCGGCGGAAGTTGCTTGCCGCGGGCGTGGATGATGCCCAGCGGCCGGACGAGCTCGTCGCCGGTGAGCCGCACGGTCGAGAGCGTGCCGGCGGCGAGCTCGCGGCCGACGGTCGGCTCGGGCAGGAGCGCCACGCCCGCATCGATTTCGACAGCCCGCTTGATCGTCTCGATGTTGTCGAACTCCATCACGACGACGGGCTCGGCGCCGTGGGCGGCCAGCGCCCGGTCGAGCTCGTGGCGGATGACGAGATCAGGATCGAAGCTCACCATCCGCTGGCCGTGCAGCTCCTGGAGCGCGAGCTGCACGCGGCCCGCGAGCGGATTGCCGGGCGCGCAGACGAGCACGATCGGCTCCTCCCGCCACGGCTCGGCCTCGATGGCCCGGGTGCTCCGCGGATAGCTGACGATGCCGATGTCGGCCTGCCCCTGCTCGACCGATTCGAGCACGCGATCGGGATGGAGATATTCCAGCCGCACGTTGGCCTTCGGATGCCGGCTCATGAACTCCTGCACGTAGCGGCTCATGTGGTGGAGGCCGACGGAATAGATCGCGGCCACTCGCACACGGCCCGCCACCTCCTCGTGGAGCGTCCGCACCTCGTCCTCGAGCGCGTCGTAGGCCGCGATCACCTTGCGGCAGCCGTCGAAGAACACCTGGCCTTCCCGGGTGAGCACGAGCGGCCGCTTCGACCGCTCGATGAGCTGCACTCCGAGCCGGCTCTCGAGCTGGCCGACGACCTGACTGGCCCCGGACTGCGAGATACCGTTGTCTTCGGCCGCGCGGGAAAAGCTCCGCCGGGCGACGATGTCGCAGAAGATTTTCAGGGACTTGAGGTTCATGGGAGTCCGCGAAACCGCGGCCCAGGTACCGACTGACAGCCATCCCTGATTAGCAAAACAGATGATGCCGCCATGCATCATCCAGAAAACAAATACAGCGTAGCCGTCCCCAATCGGCCGTCAAGCCGCCCAGTTCACGCCTCTGGGCCATTCGCATCACCTCCGCACGGATGTACACTCACGCCGCGAGGTGCCGCCGGCTCTCGATCGCGAGAAAGACCTTCCGAACCATGACGTCCGATCGCCCGAAGGCCGTCGCCTCCACAGGCACGCTGAAAATCGGCGACCAGTGGAACGCGATCTCAATCATCGCCCACTCGCAGACGCACCCGCTCAAGGCGATCTGTGAGCTTGCGGAAAACGCTATCGACGCCGGGGCCGCGAGCGTGCGGATCATCCGCCGCCGCTCCCAGGGCAAGCTGTTTCTGGAAGTGGCCGACGACGGGCGGGGCGTGGCGCCCGACGCCTCCGGCGCGGCCGACTTCGAGCGGATCGCCACGCATCTGTGCGACTCGATGAAGCGGCATCTCGGCACGGCTCAACGGCACGGAGTGCATGGGGAGTTCGGCATCGGACTTTTGAGCTTCTGGAGCCTGGGCGAAGAGCTCCGCATGACGTCGGGCGGTGGCGGCGGGCCGCTGCGCGAGCTGCACCTCGTGCGCGGCGAACGGCACTACACGATTCAGCCGGCCAAGGGGCGGCTGGCTGTCCGGGGCACGCGGGTGCTCGTGGGGCCGCTCCTGGAGACGACGCGGAATCTCGTCACCGGCGAAAAGATCGCCCGATACCTCTCGGCCGAGCTTCGCGATCGTATTCGGCGCACCGGCGTCCTGATCGACGTGGTCGATGCGGTGGCCCGACGGGAGATGCGGGTCGTGCCCCGCGAGTTCGACGGCGAGCGGCTGGAAATCCCACGTCGCTATCCGACGCCGCTCGGGGAGGTCGGCGTGGAGCTCTACCTGCGAGCCGACGACGCCTCCGGCCCCGGCGGCATCGCGGTCTGCAAAGATGGCACGCGGGTGCTCGCCGACATCACCGAATTGCTCGCATTTCAGCAGGCTCCCTGGGCCGATCGTCGCCTGGAGGGACTCATCGATTTCGAGGCCCTGGCCCTCGCTCCGGGCACCCGCTCCGGCATCGTGCCCGATGCGGCGCTCGATGCACTCGTGGCCGTCGCGCCGGCGATCGCGGCCGACATCGGGGCGTCGGTCGCATCCCGCGAGCAGGCGGAGGCGGAGCGGGCGAGCCGGCAGCTCCTCAAGCAGGTGCACAAGGCGTTTGCTTCCGCGCTCGCGGCCCTGCCGGCCGAGGAGTATCTGTTCTTCGACATCCCGAAGTCGGAGCCCGCGCTTCAAGACCGGGCAGGCACGGGCACCGGAGCCAGCCCCGAGCCACGGTCGCGCGAGCCCGCGGCGGGCGGCCGCACGGCAGGCGAAACAGCGCCGCTCTTTGCCGGTGAGCCCGGGCCACTCGCAGCCGTAAAGATCAGCCCGCGGCGACCCCGCCGCCCGCCCGGCGGCTCGTGCCTGCTCACGGCCACACCCTGCGATGCCGACGGCACGCCGATCCCCGGTGGCGTGGCGATCGCGTGGCAGATTGTGTCTGGCTCGGCCGCGATCGCAGCCGACGCCGCGTCGTGCCGCGTCGCGTCGGCGGACGCGGGCATGGTGATCGTGGAGGCGACGGCCCGGCAGACGGGCGTCGAGGTGCGAGACCGTGCGGAGGTGAAGTTTGTCATCGATACAGACGCCGACGGGGCGGGCGGCCGCGGCCTGCCGGGCTACCGCCTTGAGGCCGAGCACGGCCAGCTCTGGCGGAGCCGCTACGACGCGGCCGCCAACGAGATCGTGATCAACTCCGCCCACCGCGACTTCCTGGCCAGCCGCGGCTCGGCGGCCAAGCACCGCCGCTATGTCGGCAAGCTCTACGCGAAGGAGGTCGTGCTCACGAACTTCCCGCACGAATCGCCCGCCGAAGTGATGGAGCGGCTCATCGAGGTCACGCTCCGCACCGAAGACGCGCTCTGACGCCGCGGGCAGCCGCGGCCGTCAGCCCATTTCCCCCAGGTTTCCTGAGCGGAAAAACCTGCACGATCGCCACCAACGGACCGATTCTGTTGGTGGGTCATCATGCGCGCCCTCCGCGGACATCGTGCTTTTTCACGGGCCTTCCGGCAGTGTGCCGCGGGGCTTGTGGCGGCCTGCGCGCTCGCACACGCCGCCGTCAGTGACGAGCCGCTCGTGCTCCACGACGGCCGGGGCGACGCCGTCTCCCAGGCGCAGTATCTCGAGGAGGCGTTGACCCACGAAGACCCCGCGCAGGAGGCCCAGCTCCAGGCGATGGTCGATGCCGCAGTGGCGGCCCGGCTCGCTGGTATCCCGCGGCCGCGGTACATCCCGATGACTGATCTCGCGCCCCCTAAGGGCCTGATTCTCCTCAAAAACGATTCGCGCCGCGGCGAGTTTCCCTTCGCGATGGCACTCGGCGGCTACATGCAGCTGCGCTGGTTCGAGTTCGCCCGCGATGCCACGCAGTGGACCAACGCGGCCGGCACCACGTTCCCGATCAACAACATCAACACGTTCAACATCAACCGCTTTCTGCTCTCCTTCCACGGCCATGTCGTGGACGAGCGGCTGGTCTACAACTTCGCCCTCTTCGGCACGACGAACGTGGGCATCCGCTCCGGCGTCGTGCCCATCGGCCTGCTCGGCTGGAAGTTCGACGATGCGGCGACCGTGGGCGGCGGTATGACGCAGGTGCCCGGCAGCCGCGAGTGGATCGAGTCGTCGCCGTGGACGACGGGCATCGACCGCAGCATGGCCAACACGTTTTTCCGGCCTGGCTTCAGCCCGGGTGTGGCCGCGATCGGCTCGCTCGCCGAGAAGACGGTGCACTACCAGGCGGGCGTCTGGAACGCGATCGACGGCGGCACGACGGGCGTGCTGCGCCGCGGCACGTCGATGGCATGGGCGGGCAACACGTGGTGGGAGCCGTGGGGGCCGTTCGGCCTCGGGGCCTCCGACATGGAGCACCACGACGCCCCGGTGATCCGCCTGGGCACGAGCGGCGTCTACGCCCCCACCTATGCCAACCCCCTCCCCGGCAACAATCCCGAAGACACGATCGTGCGGCTCTCCGACGGCACGCCGCTGGCGGCGTCCGGGGCGCTCGGGCCGAATTCGCAGGTCGATCAATTCCTCTACCAACTCGCTACGGTCGATGCGGCCTGGAAGTATCGAGGCATCGGCCTGTACTGCGAGTATTACTGGCGGCAGCTCGACAACTTCAAGGGTACGGGCACGTTCAACCGCACGAACAGCTTCGACCAGGGCGGCATGGCGTATCTCTCGTGGTGCTTCGTGCCGCGGACCTACGAAGTCTACGGCCGCTCGAGCGTCGTCACGGGGCCCTACGGCACCGGCCAGGAGTATGGAGGCGGCCTCAACTGGTATCTGAAACAGACCCGCCAGGCCCGGCTCACGTTCGAGGCCCTCCACATCAACCGCAACCCCGCCCAAAACTTCCTCTATCCCTACCGTGCCGGCTACACGGGCACCGCCATCCAGACGCAGTTCGTAGTTGTGTTTTAGGCGTTTTCAGCCCCCGACGGCGCGGTACACTATCCTGTTTTCGCCCCCGCAGGAACGCACCCGACGTGGCCGGCAGCAAACTCTCCGCCTCCAAGACGCAGCAGAAGGCGATTCAGAAGGCCGACACGCTCATCGAGGCGCTCGGCTGGATCCGTAAGTTCCGCGACACGACCACCGTGATCAAGCTCGGCGGCAGCGTCGTCGAGCATCCGGACTCGCTGCGGCACCTGCTCCTCGACATCGTGTTCATGTCGACGCTCGGGATGCGGGTGGTGGTGGTGCATGGCGGCGGCAAGGCGATCAGCCGCGCGATGGACGCGGCCGGTATCGCACCACGGTTCGTGCAGGGCCGCCGCTTCACCGACCAGGCCACGCTCGACATCGTCGAGAAGGTGCTCGCCACCGAGCTCAACCACGAGCTCGTCGCCAAGATCGAGGAGTACGGCGGCCGGGCGATGTCGCTCAACTTCCTCTCCACGAACGTGCTCTTCGGCGAGAAGCTCGCGCTCGACGGCCCCGACGGCGCGACGGTCGATCTCGGCTTCGTCGGCGAGGTCACGCGGGTCGACCGCCTGACGATCGAAAACCTCATGTACGCCGGCCAGGTGCCGGTGATCCCGTCGATGGCGATCACGGCTGACGGCCAGAAGCTCAACGTCAACGCCGACACCGCCGCCACGGCCGTCGCCGCGGCGATCGGGGCTGAGAAGCTCGTCGTGCTGTCCGACATCCCGGGCGTACTCCTCGACGTCAACGATCCCGAAAGCCTCGTGCACTCGCTCTCCGCGTCGGACGCACGTCGGCTGATCGCCAACGGCACGATCGCCGGCGGCATGATCCCGAAGATCGAAGGCTGCCTCGACACGCTCGAGCAGGGCGTGAAGAAGATCCACATCATCGACGGCCGGCTGCGGCACTCGCTGCTCCTCGAGATCTACACCACGAGCGGCGTCGGCACGGAACTCATCCGCGACGATTGCGTGGCAGCGCCCGCCCTCGAGACGGCCGCCGCCTCCCGATAGCCTCCCCTCAGGAGTTTTCAGCATGGCCACGATCGACGCATCCCATTCGATTGGCGCGAAGACACGGTCGGTGATCGACACGTTCGATCGCTACGTGGTGCCGAACTACAAACGGTTCGAGGTGTGCCTCGTCCGCGGCGAAGGCTCGCGGGTGTGGGATGCCGAGGGCGTCGAATACCTCGACTTCTTTCCCGGCTGGGGCTGCAATCTGCTTGGCCACTGCCCGGAGCCCGTGGTGCGGGCCGTGCAGGAGCAGGTGGCGAAGCTGATCCACGTGCCCAACACCTGGTACACCGAGCCGCAGGGGGAGTGGGCGAAGCTCCTCTCGGAGCGGTCCTTCGGCGGGCAGGCCTTCTTCTGCAATTCGGGCACCGAGGCCAACGAGGCTGCGATCAAGCTCGTGCGGCTCCGCAGCGACGGCAAGCGGTACAAGATCATCACCTTCAAGGGCGGCTTCCACGGCCGCACCATGGGCAGCGTGTCGGCCACCGCCCAGCCGAAATACCACGAAGGCCTCGGGCCGATGGTGGCCGGCTTTCAATACGCTCCGCACGGCGATCTCGACGCCGTCGAAAAGCTCGTCGACGAGCACACGGGTGGGATCCTCGTCGAGCCGATCCTCGGCGAAGGGGGCGTGGTGCCCGCGCCGGCCGGCTTCCTCGAAGGCCTGCGGCGGATCGCCGACGAGCGCGACCTGCTGCTCGTGTTCGACGAGGTGCAGTGCGGCTGCGGCCGCACCGGCAAATGGTTCGGCTACCAGCACTTCGGCGTCGTGCCCGACGTGATGACGCTCGCCAAGAGCCTCTGCGCCGGCGTCGCCGGCGGCGCCATGCTCACCACCGTCGAGCTCGCCAAGCACCTCCGGCCGGGCATGCACGCCGCCACGTTCGGCGGCAACCCCGTCTCGGCCGCCGCCGGCGTGGCCGCACTCCGGATGATCGACGACGAGGGCCTGCTTGGCCACGTCGATCGGGCGGCGGGCTGGTTTCGCGAGCGGCTCTCGGCCCTCAAGCACCGTTGCGACGCCGTCGTCGACGTGCGTGTGATCGGCATGATGATCGGCGTCGAGCTCTCGATCGACGGCGCCGCGGTCGTGCAGGCCTGCCTCGACCGCAATCTCCTCGTCAACTGCACGCAGGGACGCGTGATCCGGCTCCTGCCGGCCATGAACATCTCCGAGGCCGACGTCGCCGAGGGCTGCGATAAGCTCTCCGACGCCATCCTCGAGGTCGCTTCCCGCGCCTGACAAAGGCGACTGTCCCCGGTCACTCCATGCGTCATATCCTCGTCCCCGAAGACCTCACCGCCCACGAGATCGAGGCGATCTTCGCGATCTCCCACGACCTCGAGTCGAAATACGACGCCGGCCTGCGCGACGCGCTCCTGCCGGGCCGCGTGCTCGCGCTCGTCTTCGAAAAGCCGAGTCTACGGACCCGCGTCTCGTTCGAGGCGGCGATGGCCCACCTCGGCGGCTCCAGCGTGTTCCTCGGCGAAGACGCCGGCTTCTCGTCGTCGCGCGAGAGCATCGCCGACTTTGGCCGGGTCTTGAGCCAGTACGCCGACGCGATCGTGTGCCGCTCGAAGGCCCACGACACGATCCTGGCCCTCGCCGCCGCGGCGACGGTGCCGGTCATCAACGGGCTCTCCGACTACACCCACCCCTGTCAGGCGCTCGCCGACGTCTACACGCTCAAAGAACAGGTCGGCCGCGTGGCGGGCCTTACGTTCACGTTCGTGGGCGACGGCAACAACGTGGCCCGCTCGCTCGCCGTGGTGTGCGGCCTCCTCGGGATGCGGTTCGTGCTCGCGGCCCCCCGGCAGTATCACTTCGACGACTCCTTCCGCGGGCATCTCAAGGCGTTGCTCCCGAACGCCGAGATCGTGGAGACGACCGACCCCGTGGCGGCTGTCAAGGGAGCGGCCGTCGTCTACACCGACGTCTGGGCGAGCATGGGTCAGGAGAAGGAGCGGGCCGTGCGGCTCGAAGCCTTCAAGCCCTACCAGGTCAACGCCGCCCTCATGCACCACTGCCCGCAGGCCTTCTTCATGCACTGCCTCCCCGCCCGCCGCGGCGAGGAAGTCACCGACGACGTCATCGACGGCCCGCAGAGCCTCGTCGTCGACGAAGCCGCGAATCGAATGCACGTGCAGAAGGGCCTCCTCGCCTGGCTGCTCGCAAAGTAGGACGCGCTTACCGGCTGCCGTGTCTTAACGCGCCCGAACCGCTGTCGGGCTCCACGTATCCTCGCCGAATGGCAAGGCAGGAGATAACTGTCCGCATTCGGAGCCGGCGGTAGGCATGCTCGAATCCGGTCGTCTTGAGAGTACACAACTCGTGGGTTTTGATCAGACGCCGATAGTCCTCAAGGACTCCCTTCTTCTGCGCGTGCCCACCGACCGTCTCCGCCGAA
>JBMLMS010000208.1:0-1429 GCA_049243925.1 Pirellulales bacterium | reverse complement strand
CGCGGCGGTGACCGCCGCGGGATCGGTCACGGCAAGCGCGGAATAGGCTGTCACATAATTTTGCCCCGCACCGCTCACGAGCTCCTGCGAGGCCACGAACACCCCGCCCACGCTCGGCGGGATCGCCGCGGCGACCTCCGCCATCGCCATCAGGCAATTGTCGAACGACACGAGCCCGATCGCGGGCATGCCCGGGCTCGTGAGCGCACCGCCAAGCTCGGCGATCGTGAGCGCATCGCCTCTCGATTCGCTGTCGAACTGCGAACCGGCGAGACCGTCGCCGTGCCCCCAGAGCTGCAAGAGGTAGTTTTCGGCGGGAGCCCGCTGCACGCCCCACGTGACGAAGTCGACGAGCGTGGCGGGATCGCCCGTGTTGCGCTCGCCGAAGGAGAGATCGAACGACGACGCGATCGTGCCCGTGGCGGCGTCGGCCGTGAGCACCGAGCGGCCGTAGCCGCGCCAGGCCGGCTGCGCACCGTTGCCGGTCGCGTACGCTCGAGAGACGCCCGCCTTGGGCTGATCCCACGAGACGACGATCCGTACGCTCCCGGGGAGCGTGGTGAGCGCCTGCTCCATCTCGTTGATATCTTCGGCGGCGTAGGCGTTGAGATTCTCGCCCGTCATGTAGACGAACACGGTCCACGACCCGGTCGTGGGAGGGCTGGGCGGTTCAGCGGGCGGCTGATCGTCGTTCCGGATCGCTCCCGTCGCGGTGGCCCGGCCCAGCGTGGCGTTGGTCGGCGTGCCGAGCACCACTTGCAGCGTTTCGTCGGCCTCGACCTTCAGGTCGCCCCGCACCGGCACCGTGATCGCCGCCGTCCGCTGCCCGACGCGAAACGTCACACTTCCCGATGTCGCCACGTAGTCGGAGTCGGCGACGGTCGCAGTGCCATCCACGGTGCGGAACGGCACCACGGTCAGCCGTTTCGCTCCTGCCGAGAGCGAAACCGTGAACACGAGGTTCGTGACGCCGTCAGCGCCCTCGAGCATCGTGGCGTTGGCGACCGACACCGTCGGCCCTGCCGTTGCCGAAAGCAGTTTCCTCCCTTCGAGGGGTTCGATCGTGAGGCGACGGGCGGGTCGGCGATTCATCACAGGATGCCCGGGACACAAAGCCACCGCTCCATGATATCGGTTGGTGGGGATCGCCGTCCGGGCCAATTTTCTCGTGACAGCGGACTGGATCCGCGGGAGCCAGGCCTCCGCAGCGCAAAAACCGCAGCAGCACACAGAAATCTCATCCGGGGGACTGCTTCCCTCGGACGAGCGGTTTTTTTATCGTACGCGAAGGGATGTGAGTTGTGCTGGAGCAGAGACATGACGCCTCGTACGCACGGTTGGATTCACAGAGTATGCATCGCGATCGCGTTACTAGCCCCGACGGTCGCCAGCGGCGGCACCATCTACTGGAACATGAACGACCTGACGA
>JBMLMS010000207.1:2199-6660 GCA_049243925.1 Pirellulales bacterium | reverse complement strand
ATGCTCAACCACAAGGGCGAGGTGGCCGAGTGCACCGGCGACAACGTGTTCGTCGTGCGATCGGGCGTGTTGCTCACGCCGCCGCCCGATGCCGGCATCCTCGAAGGCATCACGCGAAACGCCGTCATGGAACTCGCCCGTGAGGCGGGCATTGACTGCCGCGAGGCCACGCTCACGCGGCACGACCTCTACACGGCCGACGAGTGCTTCTTGACGGGCACCGCCGCGGAAGTGATCCCCGTCGTCGACATCGACGGCCGCACAATCGGCTCTGGCACGCCAGGCCCGGTCACGCAGCGGCTCACCACCGCCTTCCACGCCCTCGTGCGGAAGTAGGACAGGCTTCCAGGCCTGTCCTCTCCGTAGGAAGCCCGAGGCGTAAGCCGAGAGGATGCCCTGGCAGCGCGACACCACGCGTATTCCCTGCGGCTCACGCCTCGGGCTTCCCATGCTGCAAAGAGCCCGGAGCGGAAGCGACGGGACGCCTTCCCTCTCGGCTCACGCCTCGGGCTTCTCGACGGGATGATCGCCCCTACCGGCGTTCCTCGTCGCCGATTGCGTCATACCGCGACATGTAGCCGGGCTGCTTGGCTCTTACGAGCTCCGCCTCGTATTCGCGCACGACGCGGGTTTGGATCAGTTCGCGGCACGAGGCGTTGATCGGGTGGGCGATGTCGGCGTAGAGCCGCAGGCGGCCGTCGTCGTCGCGGGGTGGCGGCTGCTCGGCCTGTTTCTTGCCGCAGTTGTTGCAGTAGCCGGCGCGGATGGGGTTCTTGAACCCGCAGGTATGGCAGTGCGTGGAGAGCTTGCGGCTCGGCATCGCCACGAATGGACCGCTCGGGCCCCCGATAATCTTGAGATCCCGCACCACGAATGCGCCGTCGATCGTGATCGAGCAAAAGGCGAGGAGCCGTTCGGCCGCGTGCTCCACGAGCTTGATGCGAACCTCCGTAATCTCCATGCAAGTACCCCCCCACCATCCCCGAGCCACCCACCTCCCCGGTGCGCAACTGGCTGATGGCCGGGGAGTCTAGCAGATTCAGCCAGCCGCGGCGGAGACGACCTGCACCGCAAAAACTCCCGGCCAGCCGGCGGCCTCGAGCCGCGCCGCGGTCGCCCGGGCCTCCGGCTCGGAGCGGGCCAGCGCGAAGCAGGCGCTGCCGCTGCCGGTGAGCATTGGCCGCACCGCCCCTGCCGCCGTCATCGCGTCGAGGAGCCGCCCGACATCGGCAGCGAGTGCGCGGGCTGGGGGCTCGAGCGTGTTGTGCATCGCGGTGAATGCGGCCGGCAGATCACCGGCCACGAGTGCGGCGGCCAGGCGCTCGGCCGCGCCGCGCTGTCCGACATCGGGCGTGCAGCGGGCATAGACAGCCGCGGTCGAAAGCCCCGCCGCCGGGCAGGCGATCACGGCATGCAGCGCAGGCATTCCGCTGACGGCCACCAGCCGCTCGCCGCGGCCGGATGCGATCGCCGGACCACCCTCCAAGAAAAATGGCACGTCGCTGCCGAGCTGCGCCGCCAGGGTGGCCAGCCGGCTCCGCGGCCAGTCGATGCCCCAAGCCTCGGCTGCGCCCACGAGCGCGGCTGCGGCATCGCTCGAACCGCCGCCCAGCCCCGCCCCGGACGGAATCTCCTTCACGAGATCGACCTCGAGGCCCCGGGTCTGCCCAGCCTCGGCGGCGAGCAGCCGCGCGGCGCGGACCACGAGGTTTGAATCGTCCGTGGGCACGTCGCGTCTGAGGACCGCGGCCTCCGGCTCGAGGAGCCGGCCACCAAACCGCACCGTCAGCCGCACGCCAGGCTCGTCGGTCGTGCGAATCATGAGCGTGTCGTGGAGGGTGACGGGCACCATCAACGACTCGATCTCGTGGAAGCCGTCGGGCCGCTTCGCCAGCACGGCGAGCGAGAGGTTCAGCTTCGCCCGTGCCTGGAGCGAGATCACAGGCGCTTACCGCCAGTTGGCGACGAAGGCGACGGTGCCCAGGGAGAGCGCGAGACCGATCGCCACGAGCACGGCGAGCAGGATCGAGATGCTGCGGCCCGCCCACAGGTCGTCGCGGATCATCTCGGTGCGATCGGCCTTCTCGAACTCGCGGTTCCAGACGGGAAACGTCCGTTCGTCGTAGACCCAGCTGGTGCGTTCTTCGAGGTGCTTCTGACTCATGGCGTCGATTGAGAGAAAGGCGGGGTTCCCGCGGGCCGGGGTATGATTCAGGTTATAGCCCCCGAAAGTACCTCGATCGCGACCCCGACGCCAGACCTCCCCCCTGCCAGACTTTCCCCGCGCGATGCATCACATTCTCGACTCACTCGACGCACTGGCGGAGTGGCTCGCCGCCCAGGGGCAGCCTGCCTGGCGGGGCAAGGCGATCCGCCGTTGGCTCGCGGCCGGGCGGGCCGAGTCGTTCGCCGCCATGACCGACCTGCCGCAGCGGTTGCGGGCCGCGCTCGAAGCGGAGTTTCAGATCTGGACGACGTCGATCGCCAAGCACACCCGCGCCGACGACGGCACCGAGAAGCTGCTGCTCGAACTCCACGACGGCCAGCGGATCGAATGCGTGCTCCTGCGCGAGCAGGGGCCAGGCGCGGAGGGCGCCGGGGCCCGGCGCACCGTGTGCATCAGCTCGCAGGTGGGCTGCGCGATGGGCTGCGTGTTTTGTGCGAGCGGCATCGACGGCGTCGTGCGGAATCTGACGACGGGTGAGATCATCGAGCAGCTCCTGCGGCTGCAGGCCCTCCTGCCCGCCGACGAGCGGCTGAGCCACATCGTCGTGATGGGCATGGGCGAGCCGCTGGCGAATCTCGACCGCCTGCTGCCCGCGCTCGCCACGGCGCAGGAGCCCGAGGGCCTTGGCATCTCGCAGCGGCGGATCACGATCTCGACCGTCGGCCTACCGCCGGCGATTGATCGGCTCTCGACGGAACATCCCGTCTACAACCTCGCTGTCTCGCTGCACGCCGCCGACGACGAGCTCCGCACGCGGCTCGTGCCCGTGAACAAGGCGATCGGCCTGGCCGAGGTGATGGCCGCGGCCGACCGCTACTGGGAGGCCTCGGGGCGGCGGCTGACGTTCGAATACGTGCTCCTCGGCAAGCTGAACGATCAGCCGGACCACGCGCACCGCCTCGTGAAGCTTCTCGGTGGCCGGGCCGTGCTCGTGAACGTGATCCCCTACAACAGCGTGGCCGGCCTGCCCTACGCTGAGCCGACACAGGCCGATCGCGAGCGATTTCTCGACATCCTGCGGGCGGCCGGCGTGAACGTACACGTGCGCCGGCGCAAGGGGGCCCGCATCGACGCCGCCTGCGGCCAGCTCCGCCGCCTCGCCGTCACCGCTAGCTGAACCAGCCGAGGAGCAGCACGGCCGCGAGGACGAGGCCGAGGATACCGCCGAGCCAGACGGCCCAGTGGACCGTGGCGAAGCGGATCTCGGCGGGATCTTCGTGGTGCGTGGCGGCGAACACGAGGCTCGCAAGCGCCACCAACGGCAGGCCGAAGAAAATACCGGGCACGTGGTCGACAAGCGCGGCGAGCAGAATGGGAGCAGCGGGAATCGTGGCGAGAAACGGGATCATGCGGTGGCCTCCTTGCCGGGCGGCGGACGGAAACAGGTCAGGTTTTTTGAGGAGTGGATCGCGACTTGCGGTCGGCGTCGGTGGGCGTACCCAGCGGTCCGGCCCAGGCGTCGTAGATCACGAGGATGTTGAGCATGCCGGCGAGCATCGTGTAGAGCGTGCCGATGTCGAACCAGCGGCCGAGCCGGCGCTGCCAGTGCGACACCTGCTCGCCGCGAAACTGCTTGAGCGGCGGCCGGTCGAAGAAGTCTTCGGCGTCGATGTCCTGGTCGGCAGACGCGAGTCGGTCGGCATAGCCGCGCGACACGTATTGCCCGGCGACGAGCGGCGGCGCCATGAACATGCTGCCAAAGAGCGGCTGCTTCGCCACGCCGTGCAGCTGCAGCGCCTGCACGACCGCCGGCATCGCCACGAGGCCCGCACCGGCCTGGCAGACGAACGCCCAGCGCGTGTCGCCCGGCTTCCATGAGGCATACACGACCTTGCCTCCGCCGAGCCACATGCCGGCGAGAAACGTGCCGAGGATCGCCCCCATGAACAGCCGACCCTTGAACACGCGGCCCTGATAGAGATGCCCGAGCCCGGGCACGGCCCAGGCGAGCGCGGCCGCAAGCGCAGGGTTCCTGAGGTCGATGGCCGAGCCATCGTCAGGTGAAACAGCCACGATCCGTGGCGCCGGTGTCTTGTCGCGCGCGAGTGCCAAACGAGTGTCGCTCCCTCGGGCCTAGAGTCTACGTGATCATGCGACCGATCTGAAACTGCCCCCGCGGCCTCCGGATGATTTCAGGGGCACGCCGTTCCTGCTACGATCCTCGCGGCCCTCCGAAGTTCTCCAGCCGTCAAAGTGCCATGCAGCGTCGCACGTGTCTCTTCGTCGGCCTCGCG
>JBMLMS010000207.1:0-2099 GCA_049243925.1 Pirellulales bacterium | reverse complement strand
GGCGATCGAGGCGATCACGAAGTAAGCCGGGCTTCAGCCTGTCGCGGCACCGGGCGACCGTCTATCCAAACAGCCGGCGCACGACCCGCACCCGTGGATTCGCGACGGGCTCAGCGGAATCGTCGTCCACCATGTGATTTCTGGATGGAGTTGCTGCATCCGGCACGAGCTCACGCCAGGCACGTTCGACCGTGGCCGCATCGACCCGGCCGAGGCGGTCGCCGGCAGCGGCGGCAAGCGCGAGATGCGCGAGCCGTGCCACCACTCGTGGCACGCCTCCCGTGAACCGCGCGAGTGTTTCCGCGGCCTCCGGCGTGAAGAGGTCGTCCCGGCCGCCGACGCGCGCCAGGGCCCCGACGAGAAAGCCGGTGACGTCACGGCTGTCCCATGGCTCGAGCCCCACCCGCACGGCGGCCCGCTCGCGCAGACCGCTCGGGAGGGCGGCGGCTCCCATCGGTGTGGCCGTGGCCACGACGGCTACGCGGGCAAACCTCGCCTCGGGGGCACCGATCAATCGCATGATCCCGTCGATCGAATCGGCCGGCGCCCGATCGATGTCGTCGAAGACGAGCGCCGTCGTCCGCTCCATGAGCGTATTTTCACGGAGCCGGTTTTCGAGCTTCTGCCAGGAGCGGAGCGGTTCGACACGGCTGGCGGCATCGAGCGGCAGGCGTGCGAGCAGCATCTCGAGCCAGTCGCCCGGGGACAGGCCGCCGAGCGACAGGATCGCCGTCTCGGCACCCAGCCCAGCGAGGCGGCGCACGGCCATCGCGGCCAAGTGGCTCTTGCCATGGCCCTCGGCTCCCACCACGAGTGCAAACCGTTGCCGCTCATCGACGAGCCATTCGAGCCGCGCGAGCGCCTCTTCTTGGGCCGCGCCGGTGTAGAAGGAGGCCGGCTCGAGCGATCCGTCGAAGGGCGCGGCATCCAATTGCCAGAAATCCCGTACCATGCCGCGGAGTCTAGCGGCTCGTGCGAGCCGGGTCAGGACGAGAAGAGCCGGTGAAAACGCCGGTTTGCATCCCCCATGAGCGAACGCTTCTTCCTCGCCACGCCTCCCGTCGACGGCCGTGCCGAGCTCGTCGGCGACGAGGCGCGACACCTGGCCCGCGTCCTCCGTGCGGCGATCGGCGATGCCATTGTCGTGTTCGACGGCCGGGGCTCGGAGTGGCCCGCCCGAGTGACGTCGATCGGCCGTGACCGCGTGGGGCTCGACGTCGGGCCGCCGCTTGCCGCGGCCGCTCCGCCGCTCCCGCTCACGCTCGCCGTGGCGCTCCCCAAGGGCGACCGCCAGAAGTGGCTGGTCGAGAAACTCACAGAACTCGGCTGCGCGCGGCTCGTGCCGCTGGTCACGACCCGCGGCGTGGCGGAGGCCACGCCGGCGGCAATCGAGCGGCTGGGCCGGGCCGCGATCGAAGCCTGCAAGCAGTGTGGCCGCACCACGCTCCTGGAGATTGCTCCACCGGCCACGCTCGCGGCCATGCTCGCCGATCGCGATCCCGGCGCACTCGCGCTGGTGGCCGATCCCGCAGGCGAATCCCTCGGCACGCTGCTCGCAGGCCACACAGGCGCGGTGCTCGCGCTCGTGGGCCCCGAGGGCGGCTTCACCGCCGAGGAGCTCGCTGCCGCGGAGGCCGCGGGCTGGCGCCGCGTGTCACTCGCGCCGCATATTCTCCGGGTCGAGACCGCCGCCATCGCACTCGCCGCGGTGATGGCGGCGTACGCCGTCTTCTCGAAGCCCTCCCCCGAGGGCCATTGACCAATACCTGGTTCGAACTCACCCTCGAGCGCGTCTTCGGCTGACAGAGCCGCGTGCATCGCTCCGCCGCCACCGCCATCCTGCCGCTGCGACAGCTGCGCCGACGAGCGCGAGCGTGGACGGCTCCGGCACGGCCGTCGCGGCCAGCCGATCGACGCCCACGTCATAGTCGGCGGAACTCGTGACGCCGTAATTGAGCACGACGAGGAAGGGGTCGCTCGGCAACGCGTTGAACGTGGCCAGGTTTTCGCTCTCGAGGCTCGCCCACAGGCCGTAGAGCCCCGCTGCGTCCGGATTCAGAATCTCCCACACGACGTGGTGATGCGATGTGAATGTGGCC
>JBMLMS010000206.1:0-4778 GCA_049243925.1 Pirellulales bacterium | reverse complement strand
CGCATGCATCCCACCCGGCGGCTCCTCTATCCCGCCCGCCGGGGCGGCCACTTCACCGCCGTGGTCTCGGAATGACCCTGAAACGCCGCTCGGCCGACACCACGCCCGTTGTCGTCGCCTGCTGTCGCACGGCGATCGGCCGGGCCCATGCCGAGCGCGGCCTGTTTCGCCACGTACGCGGCGACGAGCTCGCCGCCGCAGTGATCCGCGCGGCCGTCGAACGCAGCGGCGTCGACCCCGCCACGATCGACGACGTGATCCTCGGCGTCACGCAGCAGCGGGGCGAGCTCGGCGGCAATGCAGCCCGCACCGCAGCGCTGCTCGCAGGCCTGCCCTTCACCGCGGCGGGCACCACGGTCAACCGGCTCTGCGGATCAGGGCTCGAAGCGATCGCCCGGGCGGCGCAGGCGATCGCCGCCGGCGCGGAAAACGTGCACGTGGTCGGCGGCGTCGAGCACATGCACCACCTGCCGATGGATGCGGCGCTCGACATCCATCCGCAGATTTTCTCCCGGTCGAGCAAGGGCATGCTCTCGATGGGCCTCACGGCCGAGCATCTCGCCGCAGCCCACGGCATCTCGCGGCGGGCGCAAGAGGCCTACGCCCTCGATAGCCACCGCAAGGCGGCAGCCGCGGCCGACGCCGGCCTCTTCGACGACGAGCTCGTGACGGTGCTCGGGCACGACGAGGCTGGCGGCCTCGTGGCGGCCACCCGCGATCAGGCTATCCGCGGCGACACGAGCCTCGAGGCCATGGCGGCGCTCGAGCCCGCGTTTCTGCCGAAGCTCGGCACGGTGACGGCGGCCACGAGCGCCCCCTTGAGCGACGGCGCGGCGGCGCTCGTCGTGATGCAGGAGGCGGAGGCCGCGCGGCAGGGGCTCGTGCCGCTCGCCCGGATCGTGGCCACGGCCGTGGCCGGTGTCGCACCCGCGGCGATGGGCACCGGCCCGATCGCTGCCACACGCAAGCTTCTCTCACGCACGGGCATCGATCTCGCCGAGATCGACCTCGTCGAGCTCAACGAAGCCTTCGCGGCCCAGGCGCTCCACTGCATCGAGGCACTCGGGCTCGATCGGGCGCGGGTCAACGTCCGCGGCGGGTCGCTCGCGATCGGCCATCCGCTCGGTGCCTCGGGAGCCAGAATCGCGACCACGCTGGTGCATTCGCTCGCGACCGATGCCAAGCGGCTCGGGCTCGCCACGATGTGCATCGGCCTCGGGCAGGGGATCGCCGTGCTCTTCGAACGGGTGGAAGCATGAGCGTCGCACCGCTCACGTCGCGTGATCCCGTCGCATCGCCGCCGGTCGCAGCCGCGTCGCTCGTCGATCTGCTTCGTGCTCGCGCGCTCGACGCATTCGATCGGCCGGCGGTGATCGCGTGGCGCGACGAGGCCCTGCCACTGGTCTCATGGGGCGGGCTCCTCGGCGCCGCGCTCGACTACGCAGGCGCGCTCGAAGCGGCGGGCCTGGCCCGTGGCGACCGGCTCGCACACGTCGGCCCGCACGCGCTCGAGTGGATCGTCGTCGATCTCGCATGCCTGCTCTCCGGCATTGTCCACGTCGCCCTGCACGACGACGATTCCCCCGCGCTCATCCATGAGCAGATGCGGTGGCTCGGACCACGAGCCATCGTCGACTCCCGCAGTGGGGAGGCGAGGGGGTCGGCGAACGCTCGAGGAGCGTTGGGCCGCTGCGGCCCCGCGACGAGACTTTTGCCGCCCCCGAGCCGGCGCGTCGTGCGCTCGGGCACCGCCGCCCCACCATGTCAGGCCTCCGTTCTGCAGGCACTCGGCGCACGTGCCGCAGCGTGCGATCCCGATGCGCCGGCGGCGATCTTTCTCTCGTCGGGCACGACGGGCCATCCGCGCGGCGTGGTTCATTCGCAGCGGGCGCTCGCCTGGAACGCCACCGCCTCGAGCGCGGTGTTCCTCGACGACCCGCGCGACGTGCGGCTCTCGTGGCTCCCGCTCGCGCATGCGTATGCACGGGTCGGCGACCTCTACACGGCGCTCGTCCGTGGCGGCACGCTCGTGGTCGTCGGCGATCGGCGGCAGGTGCTCGACGCCTGCCGCGCGACGGCGCCCACGGTGATCCTCGGCGTGCCGGTGTTCTTCGAGCGAATCGCGGCGGGCGTGGCGGCCGGCCGGATCACCGACCTCTCCGCCGCGCTCGGCGGCGCGGTTCGGGTGTGCGTGTCTGGCGGGGCGCCGCTCAAAGACCGCACAGCCGCGGTCTTCGCTGCCGGCGGCGTGCCGCTCGTGCAGGGCTACGGGCTCGCCGAAGCCGGGCCGGTCGTCGCCCTGGCCAGCCCGCGGACCATGCGGCCGGGCACCGTCGGCCCGCCGCTGCCCGATCTCGACGTCCGCTGCGACGGCCGCGGCCATCTGCTCGTGCGCACGCCGAGCGCGACACTCGGCGTGATCGAGCCGGGGTGCACCGACGTGGTTCCCGCGCCGGCCGATGGCTGGCTCGCCACCGGCGATCTCGGCCGGCTCGATGACGCGGGGCACCTCGTGATCACGGGCCGGGCGGTTGACACGTTCGCCCTCTCGACCGGCGTGAAGGTTCCGCCCGCCGAGGTGGAGCGGGCTCTCGCAGAAGACCCGGTCGTGGCGCAGGTCTGCGTGCTCGGCCAGGGCCTCGCGGCTCCGGTGGCGCTCGTAGTGCCGGAGCCGGCGGTGGTGCGTGCGGCCGTGCGACGGCTCGGGCTACGAGTGTTCAGCCGCCGGCAGGCGCTCGCCCATCCGCGGCTTCTGCGCTGGCTCGCGCGGCGGCTCGAGGCGCGGCAGGGGGCGTTGCCGCGGGCGTGGCGAGTGCGGCGAGCCGTGTTCGTGCCGCGGCCGTTCGACGCGGCCCACGGCGAAGCCACGGCGGCCTTCAAGCTCAAGCGGGCCGCGATCGCCGCGCACTTTTCCCATGTGCTCGCCGCGGCTGCCACGGCCGAGCCCCCCTCGTGGATGGCCGTCGTGCACACGGGCCGGGAATCGGATCGCACGCCCTCCACCGGCCACGATCGACAGGGCAGGCATCCGCTCGCCGCCGCGGTCTGGCACGGCGCCGACGGAGGGTTTTCAGCCGCCGCCGCTGCCCCGCTCTCCGCCGCGGTGACCGCCGTCCTCGAACACACCGACGCGGCGATCGATCGACTGCGGGCCGAGAATAAGCTCTACGAGCCACTCGTCGCCGCGCTCACACCGGCACCGCTCTCCGACGCACCGCCGGCGCCGACGGGCGTTTTTACGGCGACGGCTGAAGCAGCGCTCGGCGACACGGCCCTGTGGGGGCTCGCCGTTCCCGAGGCCTTCGGGGGTACGGGCGCGTCGCTCGGCGAGCTCGCCCGCGCGATCACGCACGTTGCCGCCCGCGTGCCCACGGCCGCCGGCCTGCTCTCGGTGCATTCATCGATCGGTGCCGTCTCGGCGCTCGTGGCCTTCGGCTCGGCCGAGCAGCAGGGGCGGCTCCTGCCGGGGCTCGCGGAAGGCCGGCCGCTTTCGATCTTCGGGGCCACCGAGCCCGACGCCGGGTGCGATCTCTCGGCCATCTCCACGACGATCGACCGCACGACGGCAGGCCTCGTCGTCAGCGGCACGAAGATGTTCATCACCGGGGCCACGCATGGCCGGCTCGTGAAGCTGCTCGCCCGGCTCGACGGGCGGCCGGTGGTCGCGCTCGTGCGGCTGCCCGACACCGACACGTCGACGTTTCGCCTCCGGCACTACGCGCTCCATCCGCTCAAGCACGCCCACAACGCCGCGCTCGAGTTCACCCGCCATCCGCTCACCGAAGCCGATCTGCTCACCGCGCCCGCCGGCCGCGACGGCCCCGACGCGCTCAAGATCATCTGGCACGGGCTCAATCGCGGCCGGATCACACTCGCCGCCCAGGCCGCAGGCACGCTCCGCATCCTGCTCGCGCAGGCCCGCGACCACGCGGTCGGCCGCCGCACCTGGGGCGAGCCGATCGCCTCACGCGAGCTCGTGCAGGGCCGGCTCGGGCGGATCGCCGCCCGGATCGCCGCCTGCGATGCGCTCACCGCGTGGGCCGCGGCGAGCATCGACGCAGGTGGCAGCGGCGAGCTCGAGGCCCTCACGGCCAAAATCGTGGCCGGCGAGTGTGTGCGCGAGAGCGCGATCGACGCGCTCGGCATCCACGGCGGCCGGGCGTTTCTCGTGGGGCATCCGCTCGGCGACTCGTTCCACGATCACTTCGCCGTCACGGTCTACGAAGGTGAGAGCGACCTGCTGGGGCTCGCGCTCTTCAAAGGCCTCGCCAAGCAGCATCCGCTGGCGGCTCACGCCAGGGGCACATCAAGGCTGGCCCGGGCAGCGAGCTGGCTGGCATGGCGGGCCGGCACGTGGGCCCGGCCGGACCACGAAGGCGTGATCCTCGACGTAGTCCTGCGTGCGCACGCCCACCGCGCCCGCAAGGAGCTCTCACGCGTCGCCTGCTCGATCGACCGAGCGATCCGCCGCCACGGCCGGTCACTCGCCGAGCGGCAGCTCGAGATCGGTGCTCTTTCGGCCCGCGTGCGCGACTGCGCGAGCGTGCTCGCCGTGGCCCACCACGCCGACGCCACGGCTGACGACCGTGCGATCGCGTCCGCCGACGTGTGGTGCCGCCTCGCGCTCGCTCGCGCCCTCAGCCGCCGCCTCACCGCCGCCGACCACACCGCCGTGGCGAAGCTTGGGGACGATGTCGTGGCTGGCGACTGAACATCCGGAATAGGGGAGGCGAGGGGTTACCCCTACCGTTGAGCCGGCGTATTTGACCAGCGGAGCC
>JBMLMS010000205.1:0-1014 GCA_049243925.1 Pirellulales bacterium | reverse complement strand
GCCTTCACCGGCGCCACCGAGCGCAAGGCCGGCAAGTTCGAGACGGCCCACAAGGGCACGCTCATGCTCGACGAAATCGGTGAGATGAGCCCGGCCATCCAGGCCAAGTTTCTCCGCGTGCTCGAGGGGCATCCCTTCGAGCGCGTCGGCGGCAGCAACCGCGTGCAGGTGGACGTGCGCGTGGTGGCCGCGACCAACCGCGACCTGGAGCAGGCCGTGGCGGCCGGTGAATTCCGCCGCGACCTCTACTTCCGGCTCAAGGTCGTGGAGATCCTCGTACCGCCGCTGCGCAAGCGGCCAGAGGACATCGAACCGCTCGCCCGCCACTACTTGCAGCGTTTCGCCACCGAAGCCAGCCGTCGCGTTCGCGACTTCACACCCGCCGCCCTCGAGGCTCTTCAGGGCTATCACTGGCCAGGCAATATCCGCGAACTCCGCAACGTGATCGAGCGGGCCGTCGTGCTCTCCGCTGAAGAACTGATCGATGTCCACGAACTGGCGCTCAGCCAACTGTCTTCAGCCGGTGAAACGGGCCGCAAGTCCGGCGAGCGATCTGCCCCGTTCATTCCGCTCACCCTCGACGAACTCGAGCAGAAACACGTGCAGGCGACGCTCGCCGCCGTCGGCGGCAACAAGACGAAGGCCGCGACGATGCTCGGCATCGAACGCTCCACGCTCGACCGCAAACTCGCCCGCTGGGCAAAAGCGTAGGTGACTTTCGGCCTGCCATTACGCGAGTTGGGCGAGCGTCTCGCTTGCCATTCGCGGGGAAAAGTGCGCCGGCTTCGGGCTCCCCATATCCCGTCGCCGGACGCTCGCTGCGCCCATCCTGGGCTCCACTCGCTCGGACCTGCCTGCGCTCCGGCATCCTGCCTGCGCTGGTCAGCTACGCCGGCGAGCGGGACACGGGGAGCCCGAAGCCTCCTCAACTGATTTAGGAACGGGGAGGCTCGGGGTTGCCCCTACCGTTGAGCCGGCGTATTTGACCAGCGAAGCCATCTTCACGCGAACACC
>JBMLMS010000204.1:0-6890 GCA_049243925.1 Pirellulales bacterium | reverse complement strand
CGTCACTTCGCCCGGCTTTGCCGTTTGCGATCGTGCTCGGAGAGCAGAATCTTGCGGAGCCGGATCACGTCGGGCGTCACCTCGACAAGCTCGTCGTCTTCGATGTATTCGAGCGCCTCTTCGAGAGACATCCGGCGCGGCGGCTTCAAGAGAATGTTGCGATCGCTGCCGCTGGCCCGCATGTTCGTGAGCTTCTTTTCCTTGGTGGGGTTCACGATCATGTCTTCGCTGCGGGCGTTTTCTCCGCAGATCATGCCCTCGTAGACCTCGTCGCCCGGGGCGATGAACAGGTCGGCCCGTTCCTGGAGGCCGTCGAGCCCGAAGGCCACGGCCTTGCCCGGCACCATCGAGACGAGCACACCGTTGGGCCGGCCGGCCACTTCGCCTTCCATGGGGGCCCACTTCTCGAAGCGGTGGTGCATGATCGCCGTCCCCTGCGTGGCGTTGAGCACGCGGGTGCGCAGGCCGATCAGGCCGCGGGCGGGGATCGAAAATACGGCGTGGGCGAACTCGCCGCGGTTGCCCATGTGCACGAGCTGGCCGCGGCGGGAGCCGGTGAGCTCCATCACAGGCCCGAGTTTGTCGTGGGGCACCTCGACGACGAGTGTTTCGAACGGTTCGTAGACCGTGTCGCCCTCCTTGCGCAGGATCACCTTCGGCTTGCCGACGGAGATCTCAAACCCTTCCCGCCGCATCGTTTCGATCAGCACCGAGAGATGGAGCAGGCCGCGGCCGCTGACGGCGAACTGTTCGGTTCCTTCGATCGGCTCCACCCGCAGGGCCACGTTTTTCTCCAGCTCCTTGTCGAGCCGGTCCCGCAGATGGCGGGTGGTGAGAAACTTGCCCGATTTGCCGACGAGCGGCGAACTGTTGATCCCGAACACCATCGCCAGCGTCGGCTCGTCGACCGTCAGCCGGGGCAGCGGCCGGGGGTCGGCTGCATCGCAGATCGTGTCGCCGATCTCGACATCCTCGATCCCGCTCACGGCCGCGATGTCGCCGGCCGTCACCTCCTCGACGTCGATGCGGCCGAGTTTGTCGAACGACTGCACGCCCACGAGCTTCGCCGGCAGGAGCGTGCCGGCGGCGGTCGAGCGGACGATGGCCGAGCCCTTGCTGAGCGTGCCCGATTCCACTCGGCCGATGGCGATCCGGCCCACGTAGTCCGACCAGTCGAGCGTGGTCACGAGCATCCGCAGGGGGGCCGTCGGATCGATGGCCGGCCCCGGGATTTTCTCGAGCACGAGGTCGAGGAGCGGCTGCATGGTTCCCTCCCGGACGGACGGGTCGTGGGAGGCGTAGCCGCCGCGGCTCGAGGCGTAGACGAAGGGGAAGTCGGCCAGGTCGTCGTCGGCACCGAGTTCGAGGAACAGCCCCAGAATCTCGTCGAGCACCTCGAGCGGGCGGGCGTCGGGGCGGTCGATCTTGTTGACCACGACCACCGGCCGGAGCCGGCATTCGAGCGCCTTCGAGAGCACGAACCGCGTCTGGGGCATCGGCCCTTCGGCGGCATCGACGAGCACGAGGGCGCCGTCGGCCATGCGCAAGACCCGCTCCACCTCGCCGCCGAAATCGGCGTGGCCGGGCGTGTCCATGATGTTGATCTTCGTGCCCTTCCACTCCACGGCGATGTTCTTGGCGAGGATCGTGATCCCCCGCTCCTTCTCGAGGTCGTTCGAATCGAGAATGCGTTCGCCGGAAAGCTGGCTCGCGCGAAACTGGCCGCTCTGGCGGAGCAGGCAATCGACGAGCGTCGTCTTGCCGTGATCGACGTGGGCGATGATCGCGATATTGCGGAGGTCGGCACGGCGTTCGGCGCCGACGGGGCCGGCGGCAGGGGCGGGAGCGGAAGCGGTCATGGGGCTCATGGCGGGGTGAAGAGGCGGGAATTTCGATTATTCAGGAACGGCGCACTGTTGTATAGAGCCGATCGGCGACCGCTCTGGCTGCGTGAACTGCCGTAACGAGCAAGGCCTGCACGGCCCCTGACGGGCCGCACAGGCCTTGACGATGGAGACGAAGGGGATCGAACCCTCAACCCCCGCCTTGCAAAGGCGGTGCTCTCCCAATTGAGCTACGTCCCCGAAAAACCGAATGCGCGCGCCAAGATTCGAACTTGGGACCTCTACCTTATCAGGGTAGCGCTCTAACCAACTGAGCTACGCGCGCCTGTTGTCAACCGGCCGGGCGGAAGGGCATGCCGTCTCCGCCGCGGTCGAGTGTAGGTCTGGTCGTGAGGATTTGAAAGGGGCTGCATTCGCGGTGCGGCGGCGGAACGGCGGCACAATTGGCGCTGGCGCCGCCGGCCGTTCCCGGTATTTTTGCAGGGTCACTCCAGGAAGGAACCCCAGCCATGACCACGACGGTCTTCCGGTCCACCACGCGGCTCGCCGCAGCGTTCACCCTCCACGTGTTTCTCGCAGTCGGCCTCGTAGCGCCGGCCCACGCGGCCCAGCCGACGGTGGACTATGCCCTCGGGCTCGCGCCGTTTCAGAAAAACGTCGAGTACGACCGCGTGGCGGCCGACCAGGTGAAGGCCTGCACGATCAAGATGGAGAAAGAGGGCGGCCTCAACGCCTGGGTCGTGCGTGGGCCCCGCGGCGAGGTGCTGCGGTCGTTTTCCGACACCAATGGCGACCGCGTCGTCGATCGCTGGAGCTACTACAAGGACGGAGCCGAGGTCTATCGCGACATTGACTCCAATCACAACACGAAGGCCGATCAGGCCCGCTGGCTCGGTGCCGGCGGCAGTCGGTGGGGCGTCGACGAGGACGAAAACGGCTCGATCGATGCCTGGAAGGTGATTTCCGCCGAGGAAGCCACGGCGGAAATCGTGGAGGCGCTCCGCACCAGGGAGCCGGCCGTGTTCACGCGGCTGCTGCCGACGAACGCCGACTTGCAGGCGGCCGGCTTCGAGGAACCGCTCGTGAGCGATCTCACGGCCCGGGTGACGGCGGCTGCGAAGGGGTTTGCCAAGCTCGCCGCCGCGCCGGCCAACGCGCTCGGGGCGCAGACGCGTTGGAACAACATGCTCGCGCCGCAGCCGGGGCTGCTGCCTGCGGGTGCGCCGGGCGTGTCGAAAGACGTGATGGCCTACGACAACGTGGTGGCGCTCGTGGAGAGCGGTGACGGCAAGTCGGGCGGGCCGGGGCAGGTGTATGTGGGGTCGCTCGTGCGTATCGGCGATGCCTGGCGGCCGGTCGATCTGCCGCAGTTGCCCGGCACGCAAGGTGAGATCGCGGATGCAGCAGGATTCTTTTCGCCGCGGATGGGCGATCGAAGCCAGGCCGAAACCGGCGGCCAGGAGAGTGAAAAGCTCAAGCCCCTGCTGGCCACGCTGCGCGACATCGAGACGAAGCTGTCGACGGCCGATCTCGCGGGACGGCGGCAGTTGGCAGGTGAGCAGGTGCAACTGCTTGAGCAGGTGACGGCCGCCGCCGACGCCGCCGAGAAGCCGTTTTGGGTGAAGCAGCTCGCCGAAACGATCGCGGCCGGCGTGCAGGACGGTGCGCTGCCCGAGGGAATCAAGAGGCTCGAGCAGTTGGCCGGCGCCGTGTCGGCCGACGAGGCCCTCGAAGCCTTCGTGCGGTTCAGGCTCGCCTCGGCCCGGTATGCGGCGGGCATGCAGGAGTCTGGGGCCGACGTGGCGAAGGTGCAGGCGGCGTGGCTCGACGACCTGAAGCAGTTCGTGGAGAAGCATCCGCAGGCGCCCGACGCGGCCGAAGCGATGTTGCAGATGGGCATCTCCGACGAGTTTTCGGGTAACGAGAAAGAGGCGGTCGAGCGATATGCGGCGATCGTGCAGGGTTTCCCTGATTCACCTTCGGCGCGGAAGGCGCGAGGGGCGGCCCGTCGGCTCGAGAGCGTGGGCAAGCCGCTCGCGCTTTCCGGCACCGGCATCGACGGCAGGCCTGTCGCCGTGGAGTCGCTCCGTGGACAGCCGGTGCTCGTGCACTATTGGGCCACCTGGTGCGAGCCCTGCAAGGTCGACATCGCGCAGATTCGCGAGCTGTATGCGAAGTATGGCCCCAAGAAATTCGCCGTGGTCGGCATCGCCCTCGACACCGACAAGGCGCAGCTCGCGAAGTTTCTCGCCGCCAAGCCGATCCCGTGGCCGCAATTGCACGAGTCGGGCGGCCTCGACGGGCGGCTGGCCGAGGAACTCGGGGTGCTCACGCTGCCGACGATGTTTCTCCTCGACGCCCAGGGCAACGTGGTGGATCGCAACCTCGTGATCACCGACCTGGAAAAGAAGCTGGATTCGCTGCTCGGCGCAAACTGAGCAGGCCACGCTGTGGCGGCATGCTCGGTTTGGCTTTGCGGCGCGGGCGGTGGGTCGCTAGGGTGCCACCTCCTGCGTGTCCCCGTTTTTCTGCCGGAGTCGATGCATGCACCTGTTCGCGCTCTCTGTCAGTCCTGTCCTGTGTGCGATGAGCGTGGTGCAGGTGTTCGGGCTGGTTGCCGCCGGGCTTGCCAGGCTCACGGAAGGCACGCGGCACGAGCGAGGCTGTCAGTGGCTGCTCGTGGCCGCGCTGGCGGCGGTCGGTGGGCTGTGTGGCTTCGCGTTGCAATTTGGGCCGGCATCGGCCGCCTTCTGTGCCGTCACGCTCACGCTGATGACGATGATCGCCGTCTTCGACACTGGTCCGCGCGGCTGATGTCGTCGCCCTTGCCGGCCTGCTCTGTCTCGTCGCCCTGTCTTGCCGCGGCCTCCCGTGTTACCGCGCGAGTCAGTGTTTCCGTTTGAACCGGAAAAAAACTCCCCTTCGGTGCGACCGGCAGCCGAAACCTTCCTCCAGCGGTGGTTTGTTTGCACCCGCTGCCGAGCCAAGGAGCCCGCCATGTCCATTTCAAGGTCTGCATATCTGGCTGCTGTCGTCGTGTTGCTGGCGACGACTACCGCAACCGCAGCTGATTTGGCTGCGAATGTCGCCGCCAAGATGAAGGAGTCGGGGGCTCTCAAGGGCTACCGGGTCAACGTCAAAGCCAAGGCGGGCACTGTCTGGCTCGAGGGCACGGTGGCCGACGCCCGGCAGATCGACGCTGCGATCGCCGCCGTCGAGGAGGTCGAGGGAGTGGAGCGGGTGGTCAACCGGCTCTCGGTCGCCACGCAGGCTCCGGCCGGCGACGGCTTTGCCCTGCCGTCTTCGATCCGCTCGCTCGTCGGCATGCCCTCGCCGGCAGCCGTGCCGGAGGCCGAGGCCGAGGCTGAAGTGGCCGCGGCTGAAGAGTCGCAGGCCGCCGAGCAGGCTCTGCTCGTCGATCGCGAAGACAAGGAAAGCGCCGTCGAATCGGGCATCGCCCTGACGCAGGCCGTGGGCCGCGTGGCACCGCAGCAGCAGGCGGCGCCGGCCAAGCAGGCACGGCCGTCGAAGCAGGCCGGCCCCCGGCCGCTTGGCAGCCAGCACGCCAAGCCCGTGCCGCAGCCGCGGCAGGCCCGCAAGGCGGCCGGTGGCGTACAACGCACCGCGATGAAGAGCCAGTCGTACGGGCAGCCGCTCGTGATGCCTGGTTCCGACGACGGCTATGTGGGCGGCGAGAATGGAATCGTCGACGGGGGCTATCCCGTCCAGGACGGCCAGATGGTGCCCGGTTCGATGCGGTTCACCGAGGGGCCTTCGGGCGGGGGTGAATATTGCCCGCCCGGACAAGGCGGCATGGGTGGGCCTGGCATGGGTGGCCCTGGCATGGGTGGCCCTGGCATGGGTGGGCCGATGCCGATGGGTGCCGGTGGCCCTGGGATGGGCGGGGCTGGCATGGGCGGGGCTGGCGGCATGCCTGTGCCGGTTCGCGGGGGCGGCCCGAACATGCCGAACTACGCCTGGCCGAGCTACGCCTCCTATCCCAACTACGCAGCTCTTCAATACCCCACGCAGTATTCGCCGACGGCCTGGCCCTACATCGGCCCGTTCTATCCCTACCCGCAGGTGCCGCTCGGCTGGCGGCGGGTGTCGCTCGAGTGGGATGACGGCTGGTGGTGGCTCGACTTCGACGAGCGGCATGTCCACAGCCACCACCGCTAAGCTGCCGGCAGTCTGACGACGCACGAAGAGCCCGCCCCCGCCATCGCGAGGGCGGGCTTCTTCATGCGCCTGCGGGGCCCGGGCGGCCGGAGACTTTGCGCCGCCGGAAAATCCCGCAAGTTTTCCGCCCACCGCGTCGATACAACCGGCAGAGATTTCCAGACGACCGCCCTTCGCAGGCAGCCCGAGGAGTTCATCATGAAGGTTCGTGCCAGGCTGATCGCCATCGCCCTCGTCGTCGCCACCGGCGCGGTCACGCAGAGCGGCTGTTTCTGGATCACGTCGGCCGGCCCGAACCTCGGCCCCCTCGCCTTCCCGATTCCCGTGCCCGTGGGGATCCAGAAGAGCAAGGAAGACAAGTTCTGGAACTACGAACGCTACGAACGATCCCCGGTCCTCGGCCCGATCCCGCCTGGCGGCCCGTGCGAGGCGCTCGACGAGCCGAGCGACGACGAGGTGATGCGGGCCCTGGAGAAGGCGCGGCCCGTGCAGGGCAACTGGCCCTTCCTCTATGAGGTGCAGCGCAACCACGTGCGGATCACGAAGTGCAAGATCTCCGACTATCTCGACCCGCCCCGGCACTATCCTCTCGCCGGCCCCGCCCAGCTGCACCACGCCCACTACAAGTGCACGATCTACTTCCAGGAAGTGAAGCGGATCGGCTGGCCTGTGCCGCACACGCTCGTGGACGAAGACTGCCAGGAAGTCGTCTACATCGACCACGACCACCTGCACATGGTGGGTGATGTCGACACGGGCTGTAACGCAAACTTCTAAACATACGCCCGCCGGGCCATCCATGGCCCCGGCGGGCTTGGCAGGTCGGAGGCAAAGCCAAGGTTTGCCTCGACCTGCGATGGCTCGCCC
>JBMLMS010000203.1:0-7900 GCA_049243925.1 Pirellulales bacterium | reverse complement strand
AACTCGGCCAGCCGCAGCGGCAGATCCTTGTAGCTGTGCGGCCGGGCCTTGTAGATCATCGTGTGGTGCGGGCAGTTCATCGGCTTCAAGAGATACTGCTCGTCGTCGCTCATCACGATCGGCTTGAACTGGCTGTCGGCATAGTACGGATAGTGGCCCGAGATCTTGTAGAGATCGACCTTGCCGATGTGCGGCGTGTACACGGGCTGGTAGCCGCGGGCCGCGAGTTCCTCACGGACGAACGATTCCAGCGTGCTGCGCAGCACCGCCCCCTTCGGCATCCAGAGCACGAGCCCGGAGCCGACGAGCGGGCTTGTCGTGAAGAGATCGAGCTGCTTGCCGAGCACGCGGTGGTCGCGGCGGCGGG
Source organism: Pirellulales bacterium (assembly GCA_049243925.1). Taxonomy (GTDB): domain Bacteria; phylum Planctomycetota; class Planctomycetia; order Pirellulales; family UBA1268; genus RGVT01. Next base: position 7,533 of record JBMLMS010000203.1, on the reverse strand, counting down.
CCTCTTCGAGCGCGGCGAGATGGGCGTCGAGATCCTCCTGTGAAAACCAGGCCGTCCCGTAGAGCCTCTGGAGTTGGGCGTTGTTGGCGTCTCCCTTCCAATAGGCGCCGGCGATGTTCGTGAGCTTGAAGGCGCCGATGCAGCCCGGGCTCGGCACGTGCGGCCCGCGGCAGAGATCGACGAACTCCCCTTGGCGATAGAAGGAGAGCGTGGGATGCTCGGCCAGGCCCGTCTCGATATGCTCGGCCTTCAACGGCTGGTTCAGGCCGCGAATGATCTCGACGGCCTTGCCGCGCGGCACCTCCACGCGCTCGAACGCCTCGTCGGCGGCGATGATCCGCCGCATCTCCTCCTCGATCTTCGGCAGGTCCTCGTCGGTGATCGGCCGGCTGGCCCGCATGTCGTAGTAGAAGCCGGCGCCGACGGTGGGCCCGAACGCGAGCTCCACGCCGTCGAACAGCCGCATCACCGCGCGGGCCATCACATGGGCCGCCGAATGCCGCATCACGGGGAGCGCCCGCGGATCGCCCTTGAAGAGCACCTCAAGCGCGGGCGTGCCTTCGTGCGGGAGCACTGCGTCGAGCCCCACGGCCCTGCCGTCGAGGAGGGCCGCGATCGGCTTGCCTTTTTTTCCCTTGCCGGCGGCGGCGCCCGGCATGATCTCGGCGACGACGTCGGAGAGCCGCGCTCCGGGAGAGAACTCGCGGACGGCGCCATCGGGGAGGCGGACGGTAGGCATGGTGCGGCTGGCCTCGCGGGGGGGCGATCTTGAGGCCGCGGTCGATTCGCGGCGTTTCTGGCACAACCGGCACAGTATCCGCGGTCGTGCGGCCCGGGCAAGGCCGCCGGATCGCACGGCGCGGCAGGTTCGCTTGACTCACCCGGTATCCGGCGGGAGACTCAACATCGTCGGCCTGCAGGGCGATTAGCTCAGTTGGTTAGAGCACTAGCTCGACAAGCTAGGGGTCATAGGTTCGAGTCCTATATCGCCCACTACCCACCTGCCTAGGGCCGACACCGGAGCCGCCTCCATGCGGGCAGCCCTGCCTCACCTCGTGCGCCTCATGGCCGCTGTCGCGGTGCTCGCCCCCGGCGTAGCCCGGGCGGACGCCGCCCGCGACTTCGAGTCGCGGGTGCGGCCGTTGCTCGTAGCGAAGTGCCAGGAGTGCCACGGGGAGAAGGTGGCCGAGGCGGGCCTGCGGCTCGACAGCCGGCGGGCGCTGCTCCAGGGGAGCGACGCCGGCGCCGTCGTCGTGCCCGGCGACGCGGCGAAGAGCCGGCTGATCGCGGTGGTACGGCACGCGGGCGACGTCGGCATGCCGCCCACCGGCCGGCTCACCGACGACGAGATCGGGGTGCTCGAGTCGTGGGTGGCCGCCGGAGCGCCGTGGAGCGGCCCGGGGGGCGACGACAACGCCCCGCCACCGAGCCGCGCCGAAGAGATGGCACAGCGGATCGCCACGGCCCGCACCACACACTGGGCGTTCACGCCCCCCGCCCGACACGCCGCACCCGATCTGGCCCCCACGTTCCCGGCCGACCTGCATCCGGCGTGGCAGGCCGCGCCGATCGACCGGTTCATCGCCGCCGGCCTCACCACCGCCGGTCTCGCGCCGTCGCCGCCAGCCGCGCCACGTGATCTCGTTCGCCGACTGTTCTTCGATCTCACCGGCCTGCCGCCTGCCGCCGCCGACGTCGATGCGTTCTGTGCGAACCCGTCCGAGGAGGCCTACCGCGCACTCGTCGAGCGGCTGCTCGCCTCGCGTGAGCATGCCGAGCACTGGGCGCGGAAGTGGCTCGACCTCGCCCGCTACGCCGACACGATGGGCTACGCCTTCGACAACCAGTCGTCGCTCTATCCATTCGCCTGGACCTATCGCGACTGGGTCGTGCGGTCCCTGCACGCCGACCTGCCCTACGACCGATTCGTCACGCTGCAACTTGCCGCCGACAAGGTCGCCCCGCCGGTACCGCGCGAAGATCTCGCGGCACTCGGCTTCCTCACCGTGGGCCGCACGTTCCTCGGCAACGGCTACGACATCATCGACGACCGGATCGACCTCGTGACCCGCGGCCTGATGGGGCTCACGGCCGCCTGCGCCCGCTGCCACGACCATAAATACGAGCCGATCTCCACGGCCGACTACTACGCGCTCTACGGCATCTTCGCGAGCTGCACGATCCCCGAAGAACTGCCGGTGATCGGCGACCCGCCCCCCGGGCCCGAGTCCGAGGCCTTCGCGAAGAAGCTCGGCGAGTTGCAGCAGGCCGTCACCGACTACGAAGCGGCCGTGCATGCGCGGGCGACGCGCGACGCCGTGGCCCACGCCGGCGACTATTTTTCGGAGGCGGCGCGACCGGCAGCCCGCGCCGCCGACCGCCGGCCGCCCCGGATGGCCGACGGCTACGAACTCGAGCAGCTTCTGATCGACCGGCTCGCGCAGCTCACCGCCAAGGCCGAGGCCACCGATCCGATCCTCGGGCCGTGGGCGGTGCTCCGCGGGCTGCCCGACGCCGAGATCGGCCCGCGGCTGGAGGCGCTCGCTGCCGGCTGGGGCGAGGCGCCCGATCCGAATGCGATCAATCCGCTCGTTCGCGCCGAGCTCACCTCCGCACGGCCGACGACGCTGCGCCAGCTCGCCGAGGCCTACGCCCGGCTCGTGGCCCGCGTCGCCCCCGACTGGGCCGGCGGTGCGGCGGCGACGCCAGCTGAGCCTGCCGAACTCGCGTCGCTCCGCACCCTCTTCGGCGTCGAGGGATCGCCGTTCGTTCCGCCGCGAGCCGATGCGATGCGGCTCGCCCTCCAGCCGGAGGGGACGGAGCACCGGCGCCGGAAGCAGGAGGTGACGAAGCATCTTGCCACCGCGCCCGGCGGGCCCCCGCGGGCGATGGTGCTCCTCGATCTCCCGCAGCCCGTCGACGGCCACGTGCTGCTGCGGGGCAATCCGGCGAGTCGCGGCCCACTGGTGGAGCGGCGCCTGCCGCAGGTGCTCGGGGGCGCGGCCGTCGATCGAGCCTCCAGCGGCCGGCTCGACCTGGCCCGCTCGATCGTCGATCCTGCCAATCCGCTCACGGCCCGCGTGATCGTCAACTGGGCGTGGACGCATCATTTCGGCCGCGGACTCGTCGAGACGGCCGGCGACCTCGGCCTGCGCGGCGAGCCGCCGAGCCATCCCGAACTGCTCGACGACCTCGCCCGCCGGTTCATCGACGACGGCAAATGGAGCCTGCGCTGGCTGCACCGCGAGATCGTGACGGCCGCTGCGTGGCGGCAGACCTCGGCCGTCGATGCCGATCGCGTCGCCCGCGACCCCGACAACCGGCTCTTCGGGCGGGCCAGCCGCTGCCGGCTCGACTGGGAGTCGTGGCGCGACAGCCTGCTCACCGCGGCAGGCACGCTCGACCTCGCCGCGGCCGGCGGGCCCGGCGTCGACACCGTCTCGACGGCCGCCATGCACAAGCGCACGCTCTACGGCTCGCTCGACCGCCAGGACGTGCCCGGCATCATGAAGGTGTTCGACGTCGCGAACCCCGACACGGCGGTGCACGTGCGGTCGCGCACCACCGTGCCGCAGCAGTCTCTCGCCGTGCTCAACAGCCCGCTCGTCGTCGAAGCGGCGAAGCGGGTCGCCGCACGGGCGGCCCGCGAGGCGGGGCCTGATCCCGACGGCCGGATCGTCGCCACGTGGCGGGCCGTGCTGTCGCGCGATCCCGCCCCCGACGAGCGGATGCTCGCCCGCGGCTGGCTCGTGGGCGTCGGCAGCGAGACCGCGCCCGAGGGCTTCGGCGCCTACGAGCGGCTGGCCCACGCGCTCCTCGCCTCCGCCGAGTTTCAGTTCATCGACTAGCCAAGGCGCCGCATGAACACTGTGTTTCATTCCGATCACGCGTCGCGGCTCTCGCGCCGCTCGGCCCTTGGCCGCACCGGCCTCGGCCTCGGGTGGCTCGCCGCGACACACCTCCTCGACGATGGCAGGCAGGCGGCGGCGGCACCGGCCGGCATGACCGCGCTCGCCGCGCGTCCGCCGCACTTCGCGCCACGTGCCCGGGCCGTGATCCACATCTTCGCCAACGGCGGCCCGAGCCACCTCGACACGTTTGATCGCAAGCCGCTGCTCGAGACCTACGCGGGCCGCGAGATCCCGAACCACCTCCCCACCGAGCGCCGCACCGGCGCCGCCCTTCCCTCGCCGTTCAGATTTGCGCGTCACGGCGAAAGCGGGCTCGAGGTGAGCGATCTCTTTCCCTCCGTCGCCCGCCATGCCGACCGCCTGCTCGTGGTGCGGTCGATGCACGCCGACGTGCCAAACCACGAGCCGTCGCTGATGCTCATGAACTGCGGCGACCCGCGGCTCGTGCGGCCCGCCGCCGGTGCCTGGATCACGTATGGCCTCGGCACCGAAAACCAAAACCTGCCCGGCTTCGTCGCCATGTGCCCCGGCGGCTACCCCATCAAGGGGACGGAAAACTGGCGGAGTGCGTTCCTCCCGGGCGCGTTCCAGGGCACGTACATCGACACGCAGAAGCGCTCCGTCGACGAGCTCGTGCAATACATCCACCATCCGCTGCTCGCGGCCGACGCCCAGCGTCGCCAGTTCGACCTCACCGCCACCCTCGATCGCGACCACCTCGCCCGGCGGCCGCACGACCCGCAGCTCGAGGCGCGGCTGGTCTCGATGGAACTCGCCTGGCGGATGCAGTTCGAGGCGGCCGATGCCTTCGACGTCGCGCGGGAGCCGCAGCACGTTCTCGAGCGGTATGGCGACGACGTGCAGGGTCGGCAGATGCTCATCGCCCGGCGGCTCGTGGAGCGCGGCGTGCGCTACGTGCAGGTGTGGCACGGCGCGGGCCAGCCCTGGGACAGCCACGACAAGATCGTGGAGAACCACGGTCGCCTCGCCAAGGAGAGCGACCGCGCGATCGGGGCCCTACTCGACGATCTCGTCGGCCTCGGCCTCCTCGAGAGCACGCTCGTGCTCTGGGGAGGCGAGTTCGGCCGCACACCCACGGTCGAACTGCAAAACGGCCAGGGCGCCGACGGTAGCGGCCGCGACCACAACCATCACGGTTTTTCCGTGTGGCTGGCCGGCGGCGGCGTGAAGGGGGGCACGGTGTACGGCGCCACCGACGAGTTCGGCTTCAAAGCCGTCGAGAAGCCCGTGCACGTGCACGACCTGCAGGCCACGATGCTGCACATCCTCGGCCTCGACCACACAAAGCTCACCTATCGGCACAGTGGCCGCGACTTCCGCCTCACCGACGTGCACGGCCGCGTGATCACCGACTGGCTGGCCTGACGTCGAACCGGATGACCAGGCGTATTCATATTCCGCCGCCGCCCCCGGGGATGCCCCGCCGACTGCGGGCCTGGTATGTGGTCGGCGCGGCCCTGCTCTCCGCGATCATTGCCGCCTTGCCCGCGTGCCCTGTGCAGGATGCGGCCGGCCGGCCGCTGTGGCGGGTGGAGACGGTGCATGATGGCGACACCGTCACCTGCCTCGACACCGCCGGAAAGCCGCAGAAGATCCGACTTCAAGGAATCGACGCGCCCGAATACGACCAGCCGCACGGCCGCGAATCACGCCAGGCACTGGCCGGCAAACTCGGCGGTGGCAGCGTGCGCGTGGAGGGTGCGGCCCGCGACCAGCACGGCCGGCTGCTCGGCACGCTCTGGCTCGGCGACCGCGATCTGAATCGCGAGCTCGTTTCGGAGGGGCACGCCTGGGTCTTCGGCGGCTTCACGCCCGACCCCGATCTCGTGGCAGCCGAGGCGGAGGCCCGCAAGGCCCGGCGCGGCCTCTGGGCGTCCCCGCACCCGCTCGCCCCGCAGCAGTGGCGGGCTGAACACCCAAGCCACCGGTGACCGGCTTCGGGCGGCGCCACTTTCGGCGCGGGCGGGCGTGGTTTAGGGTGCAGGGCATGCGGGCTGCGAGCGACATCGTGATCACGGGTCTGGGGGTCGTGAGCCCGATCGGGATTGGCTGCGAACCCTTCTGGGAATCGCTCGCCACCGGATCGAGCGGTATCCGCCCGATCGACCTCTTCGATTCGAGCTCGCTGTCGGTGCGGTTCGGCGGCCAGATTCCCGACTTCGATCCCAAGCTCTACGTGCGGCCCCGCAAGAGCCTGAAGGTGATGAGCCGTGAGATCCAGCTCGGGGTCGCCGCCGCCGATCTTGCGACCACCGACGCCGGCATCGCTCCGGGCGCCATCGAGCCGGAGCGGTTTGGCGTGGTGTTCGGCAACGACATGATCTATGCCGACCTCGAAGACCTCGAAGGCACCTACCGCCGCTCGGCGAAGGATGGTCGCTTCGACTTCCGACTGTGGTCGGAGGCGATCCAGGAAGAACTCCATCCGCTCTGGCTGCTCAAGCACCTGCCGAACATGACCGCCTCGCACATCGCGATCGCGCACGATGCCCGCGGCCCCAACAACTCGATCGTGCTCGGCGACGTCTCCAGCCTGCTCGCGATCGCCGAGGCGGCGAGCGTGATCGAACGCGGCTGGGCCGACGTGATGCTCACCGGCGGCACCGGCTGCCGGCTGCATCCCACTGCGCTCGTCGCCCGTGGCGACGCCCTGCTCTCCCACCGCGCCGACGACTTTCACCGGGCCTGCCGCCCCTTCGACCGTGACCGCGACGGCCTCGTCAACGGCGAGGGTGCTGCGGTGATCGTGCTCGAGTCACGGGCCCATGCCGAGCGACGCGGGGCGACGGTGCATGGCCGGCTACTCTCATGGGCCTCGCGCTGCGAGCCCAAGGCACGGCGCGAAGGCGTGACGGGCTCGTCGCTCCGGCAGGCGATCCGGGCAGCGCTCGCCCAGGCCGATCTCGCACCAGACATGATCGGCCACGTGAACGCCCACGGCGTGGGCACGATCGACATGGATAAGGCCGAGGCGACGGCGATCGCCGCCGAACTCGGCGACACCCCCGTCACCGCCCCCAAGAGCCTGTTCGGGCACCTGGGCGCCGGCGGAGGCGCGGTCGAACTCGTGGCCAGCATCCTCGGCCTCGGCCGCGGGCTCGTGCCCGCCACGCTCAACTACGAAACGCCCGACCCCGCCTGCCCCGTGAACGTGATCACAGGCGAGCCGCTCGCGGGCCGGCCGGGCACGGCGCTCGCCGTCAACTTCTGCTCGACGGGCCAGGCCGCCGCCGTCGCCATCGCCGAAGCGTAGGACAGGCTTCGGCATGCCCTACGGTCACCAACTCCCCTCGCAGCCGAATGAGAGGCCGTTGTAGAAGATCTGGCCGCCGCCGTCGTGGGCGTCCTGGCGCACGTTGTCGAGGTTGAACTGCCGCGTCGCCGTCGCGATTCCTGCCACCCAGAGGAAGTCATAGCCCGCCTTGAGAGTGAAGTTGGGTGTCACATTCCAGCCGGCAAAGAGCGAAAGGTCGCCAACGAAGCCGGGCACCAGTTGCTGGTTGGAACTGGCACGGCTGAACGAACCCTGGGTGAACGGGTTGGGAATGGTCGCGGGCGGCGGCAATGGGTTTGGCAGTGTCGTCAGGGTATCGACCCCGTT